>CAZDAO010000677.1:0-2374 GCA_964503015.1 uncultured Nocardioides sp.
CGGGCTGGCGTTCTCGGTGGTGCGCGAAGCGCTCTCCGACGCCGGTGACGACGCCTTGGGTGATCATCCCGACTTCTGAGCGCGGCCGGGATCCGCCGGCCGCAGGATCCGTCAGGCGAAGGCGAACCGATGGGGTCGGGTTCGGATGACGGATCGGCGGGCGCCGGGGTGCGTCAGGCGACAGCGAACGGATTGCATCGGGTTCGGATGACGGATCGGCGGGCGCCGGCACCGTACGACGGTCGGCTTCCGCCCAGCGGCAGGTCTCTGGTGGGATGTCCGGGTGAGCAACGAGCGCGAGGTCCTCACCTACGAGCTGTTCGGCACGGCCACGCGCGAGCTGGCGCAGCGGGTCGCCGACTCCGGGTTCCGGCCCGACATGATCCTGGCGATCGCCCGCGGCGGGCTCGGGCTGGGCATGGGCCTGGGCTACGCGCTGGCGGTGAAGAACCTCTCGGTGATCAACGTCGAGTTCTACACCGGCGTGGACCAGCGCCTCGACGTGCCGATCATGCTGCCGCCGACCCCCGCGGCGGTCGACCTGTCGGGGCTGAAGGTGCTGATCGCCGACGACGTCGCCGACACCGGCCGCACGCTCGAGCTGGTGCAGAGGTTCTGCGAGGGCAGCGTGGCCGAGGCGCGCACGGTGGTGATCTACGAGAAGCCGCAGTCGGTCATCAAGCCCGACTACGCCTGGCGGCAGACCGAGAGGTGGATCGACTTCCCGTGGTCGGTGCTGCCGCCCGTCGTCGACCCGGACGCGCTGGCCCACTGACGTGACCGAGCCCGACGGCCCGAGGGCCGTGCGCGTCGTCGTACGCCACGAGGAGCGGGAGCTGACCGGGACGGTGCTGCCGGGGGAGTCGTGGGCAGCAGCCGCCGCGCGGATCGCGGCGACCACCGGCGTCGCCCCCGTGGCCGACGACCTCTCCGGTGAGGTGCTGCGCTTCGTCGTCGACCCCGACCAGCGCATCGAGCTGCGGGCCATGGCCCACGGCGACCTGCCGGCGCTCGCGCGGTGGCTCCAGGCACCGCACGTCCGTCGGTGGTGGCACCACGACGGTGAGGCGACGCGCGAGGCGGTCACGGCACGCTACGGCCCGCGCATCGACGGGCGGACCCCGACCCGGATGTGGGTGGTCGAGGTCAACGGTCGCTCGGTCGGCTTCGTCCAGGACTACCTCATCCGTGACCACCCCGGCTTCGCGCTGCTCACGCCCGACCCCGACGCGATCGGGCTCGACTACGCCATCGGGGAGCCGCAGTGGGCCGGGCGGGGGCTGGGGGCCCGCGTGCTGTGGACCTGGATGCTCGGTGCGCGCCGTCGCCACCCGGAGGCGACGGCGTACTTCGCGGCCCCGGACCACGCCAACCGCGCGTCACTGCGGGTCCTCGACAAGGCCGGCTTCACGCAGGGCACCTGGTTCGACGAGCCGCTGCGCGACGGCACGACCTCGACAGCCGTCGGGTGCACGCTCGAGGTGCCCCGCGTCCTCGGTCGGGCCGAGGCACACGGTGCGCCATGATGTGCCCATGACGATCTCCGCGAGCTCGCCGATCGCCGCCCACCTGCGCCTGCCCGCGGGACCGGTCGACCTCACCGCGATCGACACCGACGCCGCTCCCGGCTTCACCGGTGCGAAGGACGACGGCAAGGCGGCACTGTCAGCGATGGGCGCAGAGCTCGCCGACCTGCAGGAGCGGCTGTGGGCCGAGCGCACAGCCGGGTCGCAGCGGCGGGTCCTCGTGGTGCTCCAGGGCATGGACACCAGCGGCAAGGGCGGCGTGCTGCGCCACACCATCGGGCTCGTGGACCCGCAGGGCGTGCGGATCACCAGCTTCAAGGCGCCCACCGACGAGGAGCGCGCGCACGACTTCCTGTGGCGCATCGAGAAGGGCCTCCCGGCGGCCGGGTACGTCGGGGTCTTCGACCGCTCGCACTACGAGGACGTGCTGATCGCGCGGGTGCGCGGACTCGCCGACCCGGACGAGATCGAGCGCCGCTACGGCGCCATCAACGACTTCGAGTCCCGGCTGGCCGACGACGGCTGCGTCATCATCAAGTGCATGCTCCACATCAGCCCCGAGGAGCAGAAGGAGCGACTCGCCGAGCGGCTGGCCAACCCGGAGAAGCACTGGAAGTTCAATCCCGGCGACCTCGACGAGCGGGCGCTGTGGCCCGCCTACCGGGAGGCGTACGAGATCGCGCTGGAGCGCACGAACACCGAGGTGGCCCCGTGGCACGTCGTGCCGTCGGACAAGAAGTGGTTCCGCAACCTCGCCGTCGGTCAGCTGCTGCTCGACACCCTCCGCGGCCTCGACCTGCAGTGGCCGGCCGCCGACTTCGACGTGGCCGAGCAGCAGGCCCGCCTCG
>CAZDAO010000678.1:0-2373 GCA_964503015.1 uncultured Nocardioides sp.
TCCAGCCCCGAGCTCCAGCCCCGAGCTCCAGCCCCGAGCTCCAGCCCCGAGCTCCAGCCCCGAGCTCCTCAGCGCGGTCGATGCATCCCGGGACCCGATTGTGGGAACCTGCCACCCGGGACGGCTGGCGCCAGGCGCGCGGCCGTCACGGCGCCATGGCCGCGAGCGACGGAGGAGAGTCGGATGGAGACCGCCAGGGTCTCGGTGGTGCTCGTCGACGACTCGACCGACGTCCGGACGCTCGTCCGGATGCGTTTGGAGTCCTCGGGGCTCTTCCACGTCGTGGGCGAGGCGTCCGACGGCGAGGGAGCCATCGCGCAGGTCGTGCGGCACCAGCCCGACGTCGTGCTCCTCGACGTCTCGATGCCGGCGATGGACGGAGTCGAGACCCTTCCCGCGATCCTGGCCGTCCGGCCCGACACCTCGGTGGTGATGTTCAGCGGCTTCGGCGGCGCCGACCTGGCCGCGGAGCTCGATCACCTGGGTGCCCTCGACTACATCGAGAAGTCGATCCCCCTCGAGGAGCTCCCGCACCGGCTGGTCCAGAGCCTGCAGCGGCCCGCGCCGGGGTCATCGACCACTCCCGCGGAGGAGAAGCCGACTCCCTCACCCCATCACGACCCGCTGCCGCACGCTGACGTGGCGAGGCTCGAGCAGTCGATCCTCGACGAGCACGTCGAAGGCTTCCGGGCCCTGTTCGACCGTGCCGCCATCGGCATGGCCACGCTCACCGTGCACGCCACGATCGTACGAGCCAACGACGCGCTCGCCGACCTCATGTCCTGCACCCCGAGCGACCTGGTCGGTGTCGACTACGGCCGGCTGACGTGCGGGAACGGTGACGTCCTCGATCACCGCATCGACGGCCTCCGGTCCTCGGACGCCACCGTCGCCACCTTCGAGCACCCGCTCCCCGCGCCGCCCGGCACGCCGTCGCTGCGCACGGCGCTGGTGACGCTGGTCCCGATCCGCGACTCGGTCGGCGAGCTGCTCTACGTGTTCGCGCAGGTGCAGGACATCACCGCCCAGCGGCTCGCCGAGGACGAGCTCCGCCGCAGCGAGGCGTACTTCCGGCTCCTGGTCGCCGCCGTCGAGGACTACGCCATCTTCATGCTGGAGCCCGACGGCACAGTGGCCAGCTGGAACGCCGGAGCCCGCCGGATCAAGGGCTACGACGTGGCGGAGATCGTCGGGCGGCACTTCCGGCTGTTCTACCTCGAGGAGCAGCAGCTGACCGGTCACCCCGAGCGCAATCTTCAGTCCGCGCTGCGGCACGGCTCGTTCGCCGAGGAGGGGTGGCGCGTCCGCAAGGACGGCAGCCGGTTCTGGGCGAGCGTCGTGATCAGTGCCGTGCACGACGAGAAGGGACGGCACGTCGGGTTCGCCAAGATCACACGTGACCAGACCGAGCAGCGGCGCAACGTCGAGGACCGGCTCGAGGCGGCTGCCGAGCAGGCCCGCCTGCTGGCCGTCACCGCTCACGAGCTCCGCAACCCGACGGCCGTGATCGATGGCAGCGCCCACCTCCTCGAAACCTCGCAGGGTGACATGTCGGACGTCGAGCGGGACCAGTTCTTCCGCGGGATCCGCACGAGCACCGAGCGCCTGCGGCGGCTCACCGCCGACCTGACCGCGGCGTCCCAGCTTCAGGGGGCGGGCATCCAGTACGAGACCGGCAACGTCGCGCTGGCCGAGCTGGTCAGGAGTGCCGCGGGCCGACGTGCCACCGCCGACGCCGGCGTCCTCGTCGAGGTCGACGTGCCCGAGGCGATCGTGGTCGACGGCGACGAGGTCCGGCTGGCCCAGGCGATGGACAACCTGCTGGACAACGCCGTGCGCCACGGCGCGCCTCCGCTCCACGTGGCGGCGCGCGCGACCGACGACCACGTCGAGCTGCGGGTCACCGACGCCGGTCCCGGCGTTCCGGAGGACCTCGTGCCGCGGCTGTTCAGCCGGTATACGACGAGCGGCATGGCCGGCGGCTCGGGGCTGGGCCTCTACCTCGTCCGCGAGATCGTCCGCGGGCACGGCGGGGACGTCGTCTACGAACCCCCTGCCGCCGGCCATCGCACGGCGTTCGTCGTCCGACTGCCCGTGCGCTCGCCGAATCAGTGACGAGGGCACTGCCCGTCTAGGGTGACAGCACCATGACTGGCCAGGTGGATCACGACGACGTGCTGGACGTAGCTGCGACGAGCGAGGCGGCGGTGGCCGACCGGCACTCGGGCGACTTCCCCGCCGCCGTGCTGTGGGACATGGACGGCACCCTCGTCGACACCGAGCCGTACTGGATCGCCACCGAGTTCGCGATGGCGGACAAGTACGGCGGCACGTGGTCGGAGGAGCACGCCCTCGAGCTCGTGGGGAAGGCCC
>CAZDAO010000679.1:0-2370 GCA_964503015.1 uncultured Nocardioides sp.
CGCGATGGTCGAGTTCCAGGACGCGGGCGCCGAGGACTTCGACTACGGCAACTCGATCCGCGACGAGGCCCGCAAGGGCGGCTACGACCGGGCGTTCGAGTTCCCCGGGTTCGTGCCGGCGTACATCCGCCCGCTGTTCTGCGAGGGCAAGGGCCCGTTCCGCTGGGCCGCGCTCTCCGGCGACCCGGCCGACATCGCCGCGACCGACCGGGCGATCAAGGAGCTGTTCCCCGCCGACGAGAAGCCGGAGTACGCCCGGCTCCACACGTGGCTCGACATGGCCGCCGAACGGGTGCAGTTCCAGGGCCTGCCCGCCCGCATCTGCTGGCTGGGCTACGGCGACCGCGCGAAGGCGGGCGCGAGGTTCAACGAGATGGTCGCCAGCGGCGAGCTGTCCGCGCCGATCGTCATCGGCCGCGACCACCTCGACTGCGGCTCGGTGGCCTCGCCCTACCGCGAGACCGAGGCGATGCTCGACGGCTCGGACGCCATCGCCGACTGGGCGATCCTCAACGCGCTCGTCAACACCGCGTCGGGCGCCACGTGGGTCTCCTTCCACCACGGCGGCGGCGTCGGCATCGGCCGCTCGCTGCACGCCGGCCAGGTGACGGTCGCCGACGGCACCGACCTCGCGGCGGAGAAGATCCAGCGCGTGCTGACCAACGACCCCGGCATGGGGGTCATCCGCCACGTCGACGCGGGCTACGACCGTGCGATCGAGGTCGCCGAGGAGCGCGGCGTGCGGATCCCGGTGGAGCCGCGCCGCCGCTGACCGTTCCTCAGCGCACGCGGACCTTCGCCCACCTGCTGGCGGTCGACCACCCGGTGGCGTTGAGCGCGCTCAGGCGGATCTTGTACTTCCCTGGCTTGAGCTTGAGCACGAGCTTGCGGGCCGATCCCTTCGTCGAGCGGTCCTTGCCCTTGGACAGGTCGACCAGGTAGGTCCTGACGGCGCTCGTCGAGCTGGTGGCCGCGGCCCACCTCACCGTGACCTTGCGTCCCTTCACCTTCACCTTCGGGGCCGCCATGCGGGACGGCACGGTCGCGGTGGGAGTGGCGGGGGTCGGCGCCGGCGGCGGCGGGACCGGCGTCGGTCCCGGGGGGGTGGTCGGCGGGGTGGTCGGCGGCGGGTCCTCGCCGCTGCCGCCCATCGCCGCGGGCGTGACGGCGACCTGCTGGGACTCCGCCGAGGTCCCCACGCCGTTGGTGGCGGTGACGCTGATCGCGTAGGTCACCCCGTTCGTGAGGCCGGTGAGGATGGTCCCGACCGTGGACGCGGGCACCTGGTAGGTGCGGTCGTCCTCCCAGCTGGACCGGGCGATCACCGTGTAGCCGGTGATCGCGGACCCGTGGGCCACCGGAGCCGTCCAGGCCACCGTCGCCGACCGGTCACCCGCCATGACGACGGAGAGCCACGGTGCGGCGGGCACGGCCTCGGGGACGTCGACGACCACCGTCGTGGTGGCTCGAGGGGACTCGCCCGCCGAGCTGACAGCCGCCACGGAGACGGAGTAGCCGCCGTCGGCGAAGCCGGAGTCCATGGTGATCCAGGCGTCCCGGCTGTCCGCGTCGAGCACCCCCAGCCGCTCACCGTCGAGGTAGACCGCGTAGCCGGAGATCGGCTGGGTGCCGGCGCTGGCGGGTGCCGTCCATTCCACCGAGATCGCGTCGTTGTCCGCGTCGTAGGACCCGGTCAGGTTGCGCGGTGCGCTCGGCGCGGCCGGCGGCGGGGCGAGCGTGGTGGCCGAGACCGTGGCGGCCGGCCCGGCACCGGTCGCGTTGACCGCGCGCACCGAGAGGGAGTACGTCGTGGCGGCTGCGAGACCGGTGAGGACGTGGCTGCGGGCGGTGGCGGGCAGCGCCCAGGTCTGGGTCGTGCCCGAGCGGCTGACGACGTAGCCGGTGACCGGACCGCTGCCCGCGTCGGCCGGGGCGCTCCAGGACAGGGTGATGCTGTCGAGCGCGGCGGAACCGGCGACCGCCGACTGCGGCGCGCTGGGCACGCCGCCGACCGGGGTGCCCTGGCAGCCGGGGGCGCTGACGGAGTAGGCGCCCAGGCTGCCGTAGTCGTCGTAGCCGCCGGCGGACCAGCTGCCCTCGCCGGCGCCGTCGACGGACACCGTCCAACCGGTGCCGTTGCTCGGGACCGTCAGGCCGGCGCCGACGCCGGTGGCGGTGGTGCCGTCGCCGTAGCCGGAGGCCGGTGCGGCGGTGGCCACCACCGTGCCGCTGCCGTCGCGGAGGGTCGCCTTCACGTCGAGGTTCGGCGCGAGCCCTGCCGTGGAGACCGTGACGGCGCTGCCGGCCGTGCAGGTCCCCAGGAGGTAGCTGTCGACGTCGGAGGCGTCGGTGATGTACGCCGTCCCGGTG
>CAZDAO010000680.1:0-2370 GCA_964503015.1 uncultured Nocardioides sp.
CATGACGGGATTGCGGCGGGCTGGCTTTGCGAGACGTGCTGGACGACGCATGACGGACCCGCCTCGCACGAGACGCGGCATCCCTGGCATCCAGCACACGCCTTAACCGAGGTCGTCACGATGACGTTCGCGGCCTACCTGCGACTTCACATGGCTGAGATCACGGCCAGGACGCGGGCCGCGTCGACGTCGGAGAGGTACTCCCGATCGCTCCGGAACTGGTCAAGCCGGGTTCCCAGCCACCCGACCTCGGCATGAAGGGCAGCGGCGTCCATGTCCAGAACGCGGGCCTCGGCAGCCGGCAGATGCTCGGCGACCGCAGTGGGGTCGCCCTGCATCGCGGCGGCGAGATCCTCCCGTGTGGCGGCTGGCATGGCCCGGCCCATCAGGGCGAACTCTGCGGCCATCCGGACGCGGGTCGCCGGGTCCACGGTCCCGCTGGTGCCGTCGAGGACGTCGAACCACTCCTCGCCGTTGACCCAGAGCATAGGGCCGACGTCGGGACCGCGGTCGCTGTCGACCAAGGTCTCGCCCAGGGCGGAGAGAGCCTCGATGCAGGCCCGGCCGTCCTCGCCGAACGCGATGAGTGCGACACGGCGAGTCGGGTGCCGATGGAGGTAGACGTCGGACATCTGGTCCAGGAACTGCCTCATCGCCTCGGGGGAGTCCGGAAGGTCAAGGCGGGCGGTCGGTCCGCCGCCGATTGCGAGGCACACCATGCTCGACTCGATTCGCTGGAAGCCCAGCAGGTGCGGGACGTAGGCGATCAGCTCGTCATGCGATCGGATCGCGAGCGTGTTGTTCATGGAAGGGCCACCTGTTCATATTGGCGCGGACGTTTTCTGGAGAAGCAACCGGCGAACCGGCGGATCGGACAGCTGGGCGGCTACCGATCTGGGGCCGTCGTCGAACGAGCCTGACCCGGCGCGTCGGCGGGCATCCACCGCGACGGTCCGGCTGCGAGCTGGTTGAGCGCGACGGCTTGCAGCGGTGCTGAGGCGGGCGGAGTGTCGCTTGGGATCACGATCCCCTTGTTCGCCTCATCGAGCTGCTCGAGCGCGATCTCCCAGGTGCGGCCCGTCAGGTGCCCGAGCTGAACGCGGTCTGCGTCGGTGCGTTCGATGAGGCGGTCGACCTCCTCGCTGGTGAATACCGGGTGACCCTGCGCGTCGCAGTCCGCGACGAACACGCCCAGGTCGGGGTGATTCAGGTGCACCTCCCCGAGGTGCTCGTACTTCGGGTCCTCCCAGACCTTCCAGGCCGCCTCAGCGGGCAGGGCCGCCGCGATCTCCGCACTGGAACCCACGGAGATGTCGCTGTGGATGTACCCCCGGCCCAACTCGAGGCTTCGCTGGTCCGCTGGTCCGCTGGGGCCTGGCACGGGGGTCGCCGGGAAGCCCGACTGGTCTCCTAGGCCGAACTCCTCGAAGACCTCGAGGACCGCGTTCACTCTCTCCGGTGGGCAGGAGTAGACGATGGCTTCGATCGGTGTGCGATCACCCATGACGCGTGCACCTTTCCTTTCAGATGGCGATGCCGGGGTCGGCCGGCTTGTCGGGCTGGTGGGTCTGCTGCGGAGGACCGCTGGACCACGACTGGCTGCTCGGGTGGGTGGCCGCGTAGGTGAGGGAACCGGCGAGCGCCGCTGAGGTCCGCGCGCGCGACTGTGCGCTCTCGATCACCGAGCGCATCATCGACACGCCCTCGTCGGCCCGGGTCACCTCCTGCCCGGCGTGGTGGACCCGCGAGTCGAGGAGCATCAGTGCATCGGTCGCGGCCGCTGACTCAGCGGCGTGCTGGGCGTGGCGGGTGATCTGTTCCGCGACCGGCCGCGCCAGCGTGACGACCTCGGTCAGGATGTCGATCTGGGTGCGCAGTGCCCGGACGTCCGTGTCACGGTTGTCACGGTCGTTCCCCTCGGTGCCGCGCGCGAGCTCGTCGCCAGCGCGTTCGATGGCGCTGCCGGCGGCGGTGAGATGGCGGGTGAGGTCCTCGCCGAGCTCGTTCATCAGGCCGGACCTGTTGCGCAGCCGCGCCAGGTGGTCGCCGGCGGACTCGAGGTAGAAGTCCCGCCGCTCCTCCTGGTGCGCGTAGAAGGCGTCGGTTGCGGCATCGTCGAGGACCCGCAGCGACGACGCGGCAAGGTCGCCGAGCTCGTCGACGGTGTCAGCGGCCAGCCGCAGCGCTCGCTCCGCGTCGAAGACGGCGTCGGCGGCC
This sequence comes from uncultured Nocardioides sp., assembly GCA_964503015.1. GTDB lineage: Bacteria > Actinomycetota > Actinomycetes > Propionibacteriales > Nocardioidaceae > Nocardioides. The sequence continues at coordinate 2,218 of CAZDAO010000680.1, forward strand.
GCGAGCACCTCACGCTCGTTCACCGGTGCTCACCGAGCCTGCGACCGGGGTCGTCCACCGTGGCGAGGATCGACCTGAGCTGTTTCGCGGCCGTCATGGTTTGCGTCAGCTGATCCCGCAGCGCGACCGGGTGGGCATGGGGACGTCCGGCAG
>CAZDAO010000681.1:0-2369 GCA_964503015.1 uncultured Nocardioides sp.
TCAGGCCGCGACAGCCCGTCGCTGGGCGTGCTGGTGCCAGCGCCAGAACCCCCAGCCGAGGACCACGCACACCGCCGCGGCGACCGCGAAGCCGAGCACCGAGCGACCGGCGTACGGCGCCAGCAGGGCCGCGCTGAGCGCGTTGAACACCAGCGTGACGAACGACGCCGCGGACATCACCGCGCCCCGGCGGCTCGGCACGAGGTCGAGCATCAGCAGCTGGATGTTGGGGTAGGCCAGGCCGTTGCCGAAGGCGACGAGCGAGATCCCGAGCGCCGCCCACGGCAGCACCTCGCCTGCGGGCGTGAGGGCCACCACGATGCCGAGGAGGGCGCCGACCGCGCTCACGGCGTAGCCGACCGACACCAGCCGGGAGCTGGTGACGAAGCTGCCGAGCCGGCCGCTGAGGACCGAGCCCGCCACCATCGCGCCGATCATCGGGAGGAACAGCTTCCAGAAGTCCAGCTCGCCCTCGCCGAGCAGGTCGACGACGAAGATCGCCGCGCCGCCGATGTAGAGGAACTGCGCGCCGAACACCAGCGTGCCTGCCCAGGCCATCCGGTGGAACGCCGGCACCCGCACCACCTCGGCCAGCCCGCGGACGATCTCGCCGACCCGCAACGGCACCCGCCGCTCCGGCGGGTGGCTCTCGGGCAGGAGGGCGACCGAGAGACCGACGAGGACCAGGGCGAGCCCGGCCATGAACCAGAAGACCGTCTGCCACGGACCGACCTGCACGAGCAGCCCGCCCACGACCGGGGCGACGGCGGGTGCGAGGCCGAAGAGCACGGAGACCTGGCTCATCAGGCGCTGCGCCTCCGGACCGTCGAAGAGGTCGCGGATGATCGTGCGGCTCACGATCGTCGAGCCGCCGGCCGCCAGGCCCTGCACGACGCGCCCGACGAGCAGCCACTCCAGGGTCGGCGCGAACGCGCAGGCCACGGACGCGAGCGCGTACGCCAGCAGGGAGCCGGCGATCACCGGGCGGCGCCCGACCGCGTCGGACAGCGGGCCGTGGAAGACGCTCATCGCCGCGAAGGCCATCAGGTAGGCGGTCACCACGAGCTGGAGCTCGCCCGCGGAGGCGTCGAGCGCGTCGCCCATCTGCGAGAACGCCGGGAACGGCGTGTCGATGCTGAACGGGCCGATCATCGAGAGCATCGCCAGGACGAGCGGGATCAGCGCGAGGGACCGTGGGGTCGTCGTGCCGGGGGCGGCGGCTCCGGTCATGCGTGGAGGCTACGGTCCAGGTTGATCACGGCGCTGATCAGGCTCAGGTGCGTGAACCCCTGGGGGAAGTTGCCCAGCTGCTCGCCGTTGAGCCCCACCTGCTCGGCGTACTGCCCGAGGTGGTTGGCGTAGGTGAACATCTTCTCGAGTGCCACCCGGGCGTCGTCGAGCCGCCCGGCCCGGGTGAGCGCCTCGACGTACCAGAAGGAGCAGAGCGAGAAGGTGCCCTCCTCCTCGCCGAGGCCGGCGTCGTCGGCCGACACCCCGTCGGTGAAGCGCTGGGGGTCGTAGCGCAGCACCAGGCTGTCGGACACGAGGCGTTCCTCCACCGCGGCCAGCGTGGAGAGGAAGCGCGGGTCGTCGGGCGCGAGCATCTTCACCATCGGCATCAGCAGGGCGCCCGCGTCGAGGACGTCGCTGCCGGGGAAGGCGGTGAACGACCGCAGCTCGTCGTTCCAGCAGTCGGTCATCACGCGCTCGTAGATCGCATCGCGTACGGCGGCCAGCTCGGTGAGGTCGCCGGGCAGGCCACGGCGTCGCGCGATGCGCATCATCCGCTCGACCGCGACCCAGCTCATGACCAGTGACGTGGTGTGGGTGCGCGGCTCGTCGCGGATCTCCCACATCCCGGCGTCGGGCCGATCCCAGTTGTCCATCAGCCACGAGACGACGCGGCGCAGGTCGCTCCACGCGTCGTGGCTGATCCCGCGGCCGTGCTTGTCGAAGAGGTAGACCGAGTCGACCAGCTCGCCGTAGACGTCGAGCTGGAGCTGGTCCACGGCCCCGTTGCCGACGCGCACCGGCCGGGAGCCGCGGTGCCCGGCGAGGTGGTCGAGCTCGCGCTCGTGCGGGACCGCGCCGTCGAGGTCGTAGAGGACGCGCAGCGGACCGAGGCGCTCGAGGTCCTCCTCGGACCCCTGCTCGGCGGCCTCGCCGATCCGCTCGGAGAGGAAGCGCACGAACTCGGCGGCCTCGTCGGTGAACCCCAGTCGCAGGAGGGCGTAGACGCTGAACGCCGCGTCGCGCACCCAGACGTAGCGGTAGTCCCAGTTGCGCGAGCCCCCGATGCTCTCGGGGAGGCTCGTGGTCACGGATGCCACGATCCCGCCGCTCGGCTCGTGGCACAGCAGCTTGAGGGT
>CAZDAO010000682.1:0-2361 GCA_964503015.1 uncultured Nocardioides sp.
ACGACGGGATGAGCACCGCCGCGAGCTGCTGGTAGCCGTCGGCCGAGGGGTGGAAGCGGTCGGGGCCGAAGAGCACCGCCGGCGCGGCGTCGAACTCCGGACCGAGGATGTCGCCGAGGGAGACCGAGCGGCCGCCGTTCTCCACCACGGTGATGGTCTGGGCGGCCGCGAGGCGACGCGACCACTCGCGCGCGACCTGCTTGAGCGGCGGGGGGATCGGCCTGATGGTGCCGAGGTCCGGGCAGGTGCCGACCAGCACCTCGATGCCGGCCTCACGCAGGCGGCGTACGCCCTCGGCGAGGTGCCGCACGGACGCCGATGGCAGCACGGTGTGGGTGACGTCGTTGGCGCCGATCAGCACCACGGCCAGGTCGGGGTGGGTCGGGATGGCGGTGTCGACCTGCTCGGCCAGCGCGCTCGACTGCGCGCCCACCACGGCGAACGACCGGAGGTGCACGCGACGGTCGGCCTGCGCCGCGACGCCGGTGGCGAGCTGGGCGCCGGGGGTCTCCTCGACCCGTTCGACGCCGTAGCCGGCGGCGCTGGAGTCGCCGAGCAGCGCGATGCGGATCGCGGGCCCGGGGCGGCCGCGGCCGTACCAGCCGGTCGCGTCAGGTGGCGTGTCGGTGGCGTTGCCGATGATCCGGCGGGCGATCTTCGCCTCGGCCACCAGGACGCCGTACAGGCCGGCGCCGAGCACGGAGAGACCGCCGCCGCCCAAGGCCGCGGCCGATGCCAGCTTGCGTGCTGCTCCTGTAGCCCCCACGACTTCATGTTACGGATCGGTAGACGGCTAGATTGATCGGGTGCAGTACGTGAACTCGCTCCTCGACCTGATCGGCAACACTCCGCTCGTCCGGCTCGGCCGGACCCTCGACCTCCCGGGAGACGAGGGCGACGGCCCGCTGGTGCTCGCCAAGGTCGAGTACCTCAACCCCGGTGGCTCGGTGAAGGACCGCATCGCCACCCGGATGATCGAGGCCGCGGAGGCCTCCGGGGCGCTGCAGCCCGGCGGCACGATCGTCGAGCCGACATCGGGCAACACCGGCGTCGGGCTGGCCATGGTGGCGCAGCAGAAGGGCTACTCGTGCATCTTCGTGTGCCCCGACAAGGTCAGCGAGGACAAGCGCAACGTGCTCAAGGCCTACGGCGCCGAGGTCGTGGTCTGTCCGACCGCCGTCGCGCCGGAGCACCCGGACTCCTACTACAACGTCAGCGACCGGCTCTCCAAGCAGCCGGGCGCGTGGAAGCCCGACCAGTACTCCAACCCCAACAACCCCCGCTCCCACTACGAGACCACCGGTCCGGAGATCTGGGAGCAGACGGAGGGGAAGATCACCCACTTCGTCACCGGGATGGGCACGGGCGGGACGATCAGCGGGGTCGGTCGCTACCTCAAGGAGCAGAACCCCGACATCCAGGTGATCGGGGCCGACCCGGCCGGCTCCGTCTACTCCGGTGGCACCGGTCGCCCCTACCTCGTCGAGGGCGTGGGTGAGGACTTCTGGCCCGAGACCTACGACCGCACCGTGGCCGACCGCGTCATCGAGGTCTCCGACGCCGACTCGTTCGCCTTCACCCGCCGCCTCGCGCGCGAGGAGGCGATGCTGGTCGGCGGCTCCGCCGGCATGGCGGCCTTCGCCGCGCGCCAGCTCGCCCACGAACTCGCGGCCGAGGGCCGCACCGACGCGGTGATCGTGGTGCTGCTGCCCGACTCCGGCCGCGGCTACCTCACCAAGGTCTTCAACGACGACTGGCTCGGCCAGTACGGCTTCGCGACCGGCGCGCAGGACGACCACCGCACCGTCGGCGAGGTGCTGCGCGGCAAGTCCGGCCAGATCCCCGACCTGGTGCACACCCACCCGGGCGAGACGATCGCCGAGGCCGTCCACATCCTCCAGGAGTACGGCGTCAGCCAGATGCCGGTCGTGCGGGCCGAGCCGCCGATCGTGGCCGCGGAGGTCGCGGGGTCGGTGTCGGAGCGCACCCTCCTCGACGCGCTGTTCACCGGGCACGCCAAGCTCACCGACCGGGTCGAGGACCACATGTCCCAGGCGCTGCCGACCATCGGGTCGACCGAGCCGGCGACCGACGCGGTGACGCTGCTGGAGAAGGCCGACGCGGTGCTGGTGCACGAGGACGGCAAGCCGATCGGCGTGCTGACCCGGCAGGACCTGCTCGCCTTCGTGGCCGCGTCGTGACCCGGCCCACGCGCCTGGCCGGCGCCCTGGCCGCCCTGGCCTGCCTCGGCTCGCTGTCCGCCTGCGGCGGGGACGACGTGAGCACGAGTGCCGATCCGGTCGAGGTGGAGGTCGGCGACGCGTTCACCTGGAACGGCTACGCCGTCGACGACGGCTGGAC
>CAZDAO010000683.1:0-2359 GCA_964503015.1 uncultured Nocardioides sp.
CCACCACAGCGGGTCGTCCGGAATTCGGCATGTCCGGACGTTCCGTTCGGCGATCGCGCAGTGGCCAGCGGAGCCAACGTGACCGGCATGCATTCTTCTACTGCTTATGCGCCGGTCGTCACAGCAGTCCGTCCTCGGAGAGCAATAGACTGGGTGGACGCCTCCTTCGGTGCGGGATGGTCAAGCCGAGCTGACCTGGCGCCTGGGGCGGAGAGCGGGCCGGTGGAGACCGGCGTTCTGGACACCGCGACGGCAAGGTCCGTTTACGGTTGTCGGATGATGAAGTTGCGACGCGTCTTGCTTGCTTCGGTCATTGGGTTTGGCCTCGCACTCGTGTCACTCCCGTCCGGGAGTGCGGCGAGCACTGTCGAAGAGGCCGCGCACCCCTGGCTGCCCTACTACCCGAAGGTAGGCGTGGTGTGCACGAGGAAGGTGTATCGGGAAGCCGGGAGCAACAAGGTCTATAAGACCAGGGTGCTGTCGAAGTCGCGCAAGCAGGTGGCATTTCGCTCGACCCTCGACGGCAGACGCCGGATCGCGTCGTTGCTGCCGAATGGGGCCATCGAGACTTCCGCCAGCGCCACCCGCCGTTCCGATGGCTGGGTGATGCGCCTGGCGACGGTGAGCCGACTGCCCTCGCCATCTCGGCTCAAGCGCTTCCAAGCTGGGAGCGCGCGGATTTCGGGCTCGTTCACAGTCCCTCCGCGCTTCCGGCCGCTCCTGGTGCGAGGAACGACCTTCAGGATGTCGGTGGACTACCGGCATGTAGGGCTCGGCACCAAAGAGATCATGCTGGACGACGAGGAGACCAAGGTGCGGGCTCTGGGTTACCGCACCAAGCTCGCGTCGATCCGTGTCACCAACGTTAAACCTCGGTACGCCGGCATGCTCCGGCGTGAGCTGCGTTCGACCCTCACCGCGGGACTAACAGGGACGACCTGGGTGAGCGAGGGGCTGGGAATGGTCCGATCGAGCACGACGGACGAGGACGGCTACAGCGAGACGACTTGGCTGGTGGGCTGCGAGTAGCGTCAACCGCACTCGTCGTGGCATGACCGGCGGTGGCGCCGCCAAAGCCTGGACCTAACGGTTACCCAGGAGGAGCGCGTTGTACCACCACAGTCGACACCCGCGCTGTCGCGTTCAGTCGACGTTGATAACGCCGGAATCAAGTTTTGACGAACTGGCGGCGACTCCCGATGCGAGTCACGCCTTATACGACGGACGCCGGCGGTGGGCGGCGGGCTGCATTGTCGAGTGGGTCCGCTGAACGCAGCGGTGAGACCGGCCGCGGGGTTCTGCAGCGGGCGACGCCCGATCCGTGGGGGAAGCCCACGGCATACGGTTGCGACGACTCAGATGGTGTCGTTGCGGGTCCGCTGCAGTTCATACTGCGGCTGAAGCGCTTGAGTGCCCGGTGGTCAGGCGGCGAAAAGGACACAACTCTCGGTACGCGGAATGGTGGCGGCCGCGCGGCCCTTCTCGTCAGAATCGATTCGATCCCGGACGAGGATGGACTCTCGAAGCAACCCGGTGCTGCTGGCTGCTGGCTGCCGGCGCAGACGTGGCCTCGATGTCAGGACGCGTGGGGCCCCCGAGATCTACACGCGAGACCAAGCTTCGGCGCTGCCTGACCAACAGGGCGTCCGTGCCGAGGCAAGATGGCGTCATGGGGGGTGATTTCGATCAGCAGGTTCACGACCTCTTGGCTGACATCCGGGCGGTCTCGACCTCGGTCACGAGCCCCAGTTCGGGCTTCGCTCAGAACGCGGAACTGGGGATGCGTGCCTACGGACGTGGACCGGAGCATGCGATCCTGCTCACCGCGCAGATCGCCGCGATCCGACTCCGCCAAGTCGACGAGGCACGTGCATTACAGGGCCTGAAGCCCTCCGGCTTCCCGAGGGACGAGTTGGGCGCGGCGACGATCCGACTGCAGCCTCGTCCCGGGCGCAGGAGCGCCCCGGTTGACGCCCTCGACTACCTCGAAGAGTTCGTGGGTGCCTTCGTCCCAGATCGCGAGCCGATCGTCGACCTGATTCAAGACCACGGACTGCTCGGCTTCATGTCGATGGTCCACCTCGCCAACGCGACCGCACGCATGCTCGTCGAGGCTGACCCTGAGTTCGAGGATCTCGAGGACCTGTTCGCCCGTGAGGCCCTGGCCGATGAGACTGACTGGTTGCGTGACTTTCCGCAGCAGCCCTGACTTCCCACCATCCCCGATCCAGCGCCGGATCGGCACCGGATCGGCACCGGATCGTGCCACAGCGGGATCCCGCACCGGGTCGCTCCGCGACCAGTGCACCGTCACCGTGCGACTACCAGCCCAGACCTGCCGCCCGCGCCATCGCGACCG
>CAZDAO010000684.1:0-2356 GCA_964503015.1 uncultured Nocardioides sp.
GCGTTGGGGTCCTGATCAGCCATGGGTCCTCCTGGATCCGAGGTGGGTCGGGTGGTTGCCACCCTGCCAAACACCTCCCGCAGGGTCGAGGGGTTATCCCGCGCTCGTCCCCGGGACCGGCCGCCGCAGGACGTCGACCCGGCCGGCGAGCTTGCCCTCCATCCGGTAGACGTGCCACCGGCAGTCGCCCAGCATCACCTCGTAGGCCTCGTCGCCGAACTCCGCGCGATAGAGATCGGGCCGGCGCAGCAGTCGCGCGAGGTGCAGCAGCGCCCTGGACGCCCGCCCCTCCTGCTCCTCCGACCACTCGCCCCACTCGCTCGCGAGGTCGAGGGTGTCGACGACCTCGAGGCCGGCGTCCTCGATCGCCCGGTCGAGCACCGCGGGGTCGACGGCGGCAGGCACCATCCCCATGACGTGGAACAGCCAGTCCGCCTCCTCCTGCGGGAGCAGGTCGGTGGCGACGACCTGGTAGCCGACGACGTACCCGCCCGGGCGCAGCACCCGCGCGAACTCGGCGTACGCGTCCTCGGGGTGCGCGACGTGGACCATCACGTCGCGACACCAGACCAGGTCGAGCGAGGAGTCCGGCACGGGCACGTGCGTCGCGGCACCACGCTCGAAGGACACGCGCGAGGCGATGTCGGGGGCGACGTCGCGGCGGGCCTCGCGGGCGAGGTCGAGGTGGCGCTGCACCGGGTCGATGCCGAGCACCCGGAAGCCGAAGTGGGTGGCGAGCCGGAAGGCGTGCGCGCCGGCACCGCACCCGACGTCGACGACACGGCTGTCCGGGGCCAGGCCCAGCTCGCGCACGACCTGGAGGAGGAGCGACGGGTCGCGCGGCGCCAGGCTCTCGTCAAGGCGCGCGGCGAAGGCAGCCTCACGCGGATGGGCGTCGTAGAAGAGCTCCCGGTCCCAGGCCACGGGCCGAGTCTGCCCCACCGGACCGGCCGCGCCCGGGAGGCGCAGTAGGGTCACCGCCATGGCTCGACGCGCGTTCCTCCACGTCGGGACCGCGAAGTCGGGGACCTCGTTCCTGCAGGACCTGTGGTGGCAGCAGCACGACGAGCTCCGCGACCGGGGCCTGCTGCTGCCGGGCTCGGGGCGCCGCGACCACTTCGCGGCGGCCGCCGTCGTCAAGGGCATGAGCGACGTGGTGGCGACGTTCGGCGACCGCGAGCTCGACGCCTGGAGCCGGCTCGTCGATGAGACCCGCTCGTGGTCCGGCGACGTGCTGGTCACCAACGAGCACTTCTCCGACACCCCGCCCGACGCGGCCGCCGCGGCGCTCGCCGACCTGGCCGACGCCGCCGACGAGGTGCACCTCCTGCTCACCGCCCGTGACCTCGGGCGCGTGCTCCCGTCGGCCTGGCAGCAACGGGTCAAGATGGGCGCGCGCCAGCCCTACCGCCGCTTCCTCGCCACCGTGCGCCGCGGCGAGGACGACCAGAAGTTCTGGCGCTACCAGGACGTCCCGGCGATCCTCGACCTCTGGTCGGCCGCCCTGCCGCCGGCCCGCGCGCACCTCGTCGTCGTACCCGCGCCGGGGGCGCCGCGGGAGGAGCTGTGGCTGCGCACCAGCGCCGTCCTCGGCCTCGACCCCTCCGGGCTGGACACCGAGGCCCGGCGACCCAACGACTCGTTGTCCCTGGTCGAGGCCGAGCTGCTGCGGCGGGTCAACGAGCGCGTCCCGCGTCCACGCCGCTCACCCGCCCTGACCCGCCACGTGAAGGGCACCTTCGTCCCGCGGGCCCTCGTCGGGTCCGCTCCCCGCGAGGGCTACGCCGTCCCCGAGCGGCACCATGCCTGGATCCGGGAGCGCTCCGAGCAGGCCGTCGCCGCCCTCCGCGCCAGCTCGTACGACGTCGTGGGCGACCTCGACGACCTGCTCCCCGCGCTGCCGCGCGAGGGCCGCACGCCCGACGAGGTGAGCGACGAGGAGCTGCTCGCCGCCGCCCGGGTGGTGGTGGACCGGCTGGGTGCGCCCGCGCCGGGCACGCTCGACGAGGCCCTCGACCTCGTCGCGGACGACCTGCTCGCGCGGTTCAGCGCGGGATGAGCACCCAGTGGTCGAGGTCGAGCAGCACGCCGTCGGCGTACTTCCCGTCCTCGCCGCGCAGGGTCATCGACTCGTCCCGGCCCTTGGTGGCCACCAGCCGCAGCCGCAGCGCCCCCACGCCGGGGGCGTCGGGGGTCGCCTTGTCGAGGACCTCGGACCAGGCGTAGACGGTGTCGCCGGCGAAGGCCGGAGCGACGTGCGCGCCGGCGTTGATCGCCGCGACCAGCTGCGCGTTGGCCAGACCGTTGAAGGACAGCGCACGGGCCAGCGAGATCACGTGGCCGCCGTAGACCAGGC
>CAZDAO010000685.1:0-2356 GCA_964503015.1 uncultured Nocardioides sp.
CACGCGCGCTGACTGGTCCACCCCCATCGGCACCCGCCGCCACAACAACGGCGAGGAGCGCTCCAAGGAGACCGTCGCCGCCTCGCTGGCCGACGTCGGCCTCCCGGCCGAGCTCATCGAGGCCTGGGACGACGCGTCGCTCGACGACGCGGTGGCCACGAGCCACCACGAGGGCATGGACGCTGTCGGCGACGACGTCGGCACGCCGACCATCCACATCAACGGCTCGGCGTTCTTCGGCCCCGTGCTGTCGAAGATCCCGCGCGGCGAGGAGGCCGGCGAGCTGTGGGACGGCGCCGTCGCCGTCGCGAAGTTCCCCTACTTCTACGAGCTCAAGCGCTCCCGCACCGGCGACCTCGACTTCAGCTGACGTCGGGCGGGCCGGAACCGGCCGTGCGGACCGCACGGTCGGCGAGCTCCGCCCCGGCTGCGTCGTAGAGGCCGACGACGGCGGCCCGATCGGTCAGCTGCGCGGCCTCCTCGTCGTAGCGAGTCACGGCGGTGACAGAGCCACTGAAGCCGCTGCGTCGGAGCTCATCGAGCGCGATGAGGTTGCTGCCGTGGAAGGGCATCGCCAACAGCACGAGCCGCACGGTGCCCTCGTCGACGACCCGGGCCCAGAAGAGCGGGTCGGTCGCGTCGCCCTCCACCACGGGGATGCCCTCGGCGGTCAGGTAACCGGCTCGTGCGGAGTCGGAGTCCACGCCGACAACACGCATGCCGTACCCCTCGATCAACCTGCTGCTGGCGGCCCGCCCGAGCCGTCCCATCCCCAGCACGAGCGCATCGGCACGCTGCAGGTCGACGGGCCGTTCCTCGGGGTGCAGGCGCTCGGGATCCAACAGCCGGCGGGACGCCACGGTCGACAGGCGGTCCACCGTGGCGCTCATGACCGACGCGACCACGAAGCTCAGGGCGACCGCGGTCGAGACGACGACGAGCCACCCCGGAGCCAGCGCGTCGGCGGAGGTCGCCCCCACGACGACGATGAGCGCGAACTCCGAGAAGCTGGCGAGTGCGGCGGCCCCGCGGGTCGCCGTACGCACCCGGAACCCTGCTGCGCGCAGCAGCAGCCCGAACAGGACGGCCTTCAGTGGCACGAGGGCGACGAGGGCGCCCGCCAGGGCGATGCCCGACGCGTCGGGCGCGCCGTGCAGCCCGACCGACAAGAAGAAGGCGACCAGGAGCAGCTCCTTGACGGAGAAGACGGACTTGGCGACCTCCTCGGCCCGCGACGAGGGCGCCAGCAGCACTCCGATCGCCAGGGCTCCCAGATCTCCCTTCAGTCCGGCCGCGTCGAACAGGGCGTAGCCGGGGACCAGGGCGAGGGCGACGCCGACGAGCGTGAGCAGCTCCCCGTGGTCGAGTCGGCCGAGCAGGCGGCGTGCCGGCCAGGACGCAGGCACCAGCAGCAACAGCAGGGGTGCCCACCACCGGGGGCCCTCGCCCTCGACGATGGCCAGGACTGCCACCGCGACCAGGTCCTGCGCGACGAGGATGCCGATGGCGGTGCGCCCGTGGAGCGACCGGGTGGCGTTCTGCTCCTCGAGGACCTTGACCGCCACGACCGTGCTCGAGAACGACAGTGCAAGGGCGACCAGCAGCAGGTCGGTGGTCTCGACGTCGGCGAGCAGACCCACCCCGAGTGCGCCTGCGCCCACGAGCAGGGTGAGCACCAGCACCACGCTGAGCAGAGCGTGTGCAGCACTCACGCCGAGGACCTCGCGCCGCACGAGCACCCGGACGTCGAACTTGAGGCCGATCGCGAAGAGCAGGAGCACGACGCCGAGGTCGCCCAACGCGTCCAGGGCGGGGGTGCCGGTCACCCCCAGGCCTGCCAAGGCGAATCCGGCGACCAGGAATCCGACCAGCGGCGGCAGCCTCAGTGCGTGCGCGAGAAGACCGGCGCACGCGGCTGCGGTCAGCATGAGCACCAGGTCGAGCGACATCCCCACCTCCCGCGGCCGGCTCGGCGTCACTGTAGGCGCTGCGCCGGGTCGTCGTCGTACCACCGCGAAACCGGCTCGGGCGCCTCACTAGGCTTGCGCCCATGACTCGTGTCCTGTCCGCCGTCGCCTGGCCGTACACCAACGGCCCGCGCCACATCGGCCACGTCGCCGGTTTCGGCGTGCCCTCCGACGTCTTCAGCCGGTTCATGCGGATGGCCGGTCACGACGTGCTCATGGTCAGCGGCACCGACGAGCACGGCACCCCGATCCTGGTGCTCGCCGACAACGAGGGCGTGCCCGCCCGCGAGCTGGTCGACAAGTACAACCAGGTGATCGTCGACGACCTCTGCGGACTCGGACTGTCGTACGACCTCTTCACCCGCACCACCACGGGCAACCACTACGGC
>CAZDAO010000686.1:0-2352 GCA_964503015.1 uncultured Nocardioides sp.
TCAGCAGACGATCAAGCAGCAGGCGCGGCGTACGGCGCGGGAGATGGCCGAGAAGCGGCGCAAGGAGCGCGAGGAGCGAGAGCGCCGGGTGATCGACCTGGCCGAGCAGGTCATGGTCGCCATCGGTGAGCGCGACGCGGCTGTGGCCGAGACGGAGAAGCGCGCCGGTGAGGCGCTGCGGGAGTTGACCGAGCGCGAGGGCCTGTCCCTGAGCGAGGCCGTCGAGTGGTGCGGGGAGACCGTGAGCGTCCGGGAGGCCACGCGGCTGCGGCGGCTCGCCAGTGAGCCCCAGGCCGAGGACGGCGGCGGCGAGCAGGGCGGCGACGGCACGACCGCGCTGGCGGCTGCCGAGAGCGGGGGAGCGGGTGCCGGTTCGGCGGCTTGATGACGCCGGCCTCGCGGCGGTCGCGGCAGCGATCGCCGATCCGGCGGTGCTCACGCGGTACCGGGCGAAGGTCGCCACGGTGCCGGGCAGTGAGTGCCTGTGGTGGACCGGCGCGGTGGCCGGTCGGTCCGAGCGGGAGCGCACGGACGGCGGCGGTCATGGCCGGTTCTGGTACGCGCCGGGGCGGGTGATCATCGCGCACCGGTTCGCGTACGCGGTCATGCACGGGGTGGACGCGCTCGCGGAGGCGCGGCTGCTCGGGCACCGCTGTCACAACCCGCTGTGCCAGCGGATCGCGCCCGATCACGTCGTGGTGTCGAGCGCGGCAGAACCGGCGCGAGTGGTCGGTGCAGCGACGGCTGCCCTACAGCCCGTTGGCCGACCCGCGCGGGCCGCGTCGGCGGGCGCGGGAACTGCGCGACCTGGCGCGTGAGGACCCGCAGCTCGTAGCTGACGACCTCGCGCGGCTCCAGGAGCTGCTGGGCGAGCAACTGACCCTGTGGTGACCGGTCAGACGTAGATGGTCCGACGCAGAACGCCGCCCGCACCGTCGATGGTGCGGGCGGCGTTGCGGTTGGTTGGTCAGGCGGGCTCGCCGTCGAGGAGTCGAGCGAGCGTCTCCCACAGGTCGAGGTAGCCGTCTGCGTCCTCGGGCGCGTGGTCGCCCCACTGGGCGTGAAGGTCGCGGATGCGGTCGAGCCGGTCGAGCCGGTCGGGCAGCGCGGTGCGGGCGGCGGCCATGAACGCCACGTCGGGCGCGTGCTCGGGAACGTCGCCCCCGCGCGGGTACTTCTTGATCCCGAGCCGCTGCCAGTGAGCACCGGCGTAGGCGACGAGGATGTTGTCCGGGACCAGGGCGTCGGCGGCGGTGGCGCGGATCTTGTCGCCGTGAGGTGTCCACGGGCCTGGGGTGGCGCGGGCCTCCAGGGCGCGGAGCGTGGCGTCGTCGCTCATGCTGGCTGGTCCTCCCGGTCGGTCGAGCGGTCGAGCCTTGTGGACGCGGCCGCGACGACGACGCTGATACGGGCAGCCAGCGCCCGCAACTCGGCAGGCGTGCCCTGGATCGCCACCACGTCGTCACCGGCGAGCGTCAGGACCGGCTGGCGGTGCTCACCGGCTCCCACCCAGTCCTCGCCGGGAGTGAAGACCTGGAGGCTGGTCTCGCGGGCGGCCAGCCACTCGATGTGCACGCTCACGGGGTCACCTCGGCGGGTGCGGTGCCGATGAGGCGGTGGAACGCCTGCACGTCGGCCTCGAGGGAGAACAGGCGGCGGCGGTGCTGGTCGTTCTCGGCGGCGACCTCCGTCAGGACGTCGGCGAGGCCGCCGAGGAACGCCACGACGGCCTCGGCGGTGACCGTCTCGCCCATCGCGGTCCACGGCTTCGGGACGCGGCTGCTGGCGGCGTACGGCATCTTCATCATGGCGGCGAGGATGCGGCGCTGGTCGCGCTCGCTGATCACGGTGCCGGTCGGGTCCGGCTGGGGCTGCTCGATCATCACTGCTCCTGTTCGGTGGTGCGGGTGGCGTACTCGGCGTGCAGGGCGTCCAGCGCCGTGGCGACGCTGGACACGGCCGCGTCCAGGTGGGCGCGGGCGGTCTCGGGGGTCCACCGGCGCACGTCGCGCAGCCGGTGCTCGATGACGATCAGGTCGCAGGCCGTCTCGCTGAGGGTGTGCCTGTCCTTGGCCGCGCTGGCCGCGATGTCGGCGGCGGTGCCAGTCGGTGTGGTGTCTCGCTTCGCGATGGTGACGAACTGGTTGAGCGGCAGGGTTCGGGGCCCGAGGACCGGGGCTGCGATGTGGACTTCGCGTCCGGCGCGGCCGGGCTCATCCACCCTCACGGTGGTGATGGGGAATGCGATGCCGGTGTCGGGGTCGACCAGGGTGTCGCTCGGCCGGAGGTCCCATGCGCGGACCTGCTCGGTGGCGAGGTCGGTGTGAGTCGTGGTGTCGGTCATGGCTCCTC
>CAZDAO010000687.1:0-2349 GCA_964503015.1 uncultured Nocardioides sp.
GTCAAGGTCAAGAAGTCCCCCAACGGCTGCCAGCAGTCCCGCGCGCCGTTCTTCTGCGACTACGTCGTCAACTGGCTGCTCAAGGACCCGGTGCTCGGCGACACGCCCAAGGAGCGTCGTCGCACGCTCAACAACGGCGGCCTCGAGATCCACACCACGATCGACCTCGACATGCAGAAGGCCGCCGACGACTCGGTCCAGAGCCACGTCTTCCAGACCGACCAGGCCATCGGCGGGCTGGCGATGGTCGAGCCCGGCACCGGCGACGTACGCGCCCTCGCGCAGTCGCGGCCGATGGGCAAGGACAAGCAGGGCGGCGAGACCTACCTCAACTACACCGTCCCGAAGAAGTACGGCGACGCCAACGGCTTCCAGGCCGGCTCGACGTTCAAGCTCTTCGTCCTCGCGTCGGCGATCAACCAGGGCATCCCGCTCAGCACGAGCATCCCCTCGCCGCAGACGATGCACTTCGACGACTGGGACTTCGAGACCTGCGACGGCCCCTACGCCGGTGACCAGAAGGGCTGGGACCCCGAGAACTCCACCGGCGCCGGCACCTACGACCTCTACTCCGGCACCCAGCAGTCGGTGAACACCTTCTTCGCCCAGCTCGAGACCCGCACCGGCATGTGCGAGCCCCTGCAGCTGGCCCGCGACATGGGTGTCAAGGTGCCCAAGGCTCAGCAGGTGCCGTCGTGGATCCTCGGTGTCTCCGACGCCGACCCGCTGACGATGGCCCAGGCCTACGCCACCTTCGCCGCCCGCGGCCTGCACTGCGACCCGCGGCCGGTCACCCGCGTCCTCGACTCGCGGGGCGGGACCCTCAAGGAGTTCGACAACCAGTGCGAGCAGGTGATGCCGGGCGCCACCGCCGACGCCGTCAACGACATCCTGCGCGGCGTGATGGAGGGCGACGGCTTCGGCGCGCCCCTCGCCATCGACAAGCCGTCGGCCGGCAAGACCGGCACCAACAACAGCAACATGGCCGTGTGGTTCGTCGGCTACACGCCGAAGCTCGCGACCGCCGCCATGGTCGCCGGCGCCAACGAGTTCGGCGAGTGGGTCACCCTCAACGGCCAGTCCGTCGGCGGCACCACCATCAGCAGCGCCTTCGGCTCAACGGTCGCCGGCCCGATCTGGGGTGACGCGATGGCGGCGGTGTCGGCGAAGCTCCCCTACGAGGACTTCCAGGCGCCGCCGGGTGACGAGATCGCCGGCGTGCTGACGAGCGTCCCCGACGTGGCGGGACAGTCCGTCGAGGCCGCCACCCAGCAGCTCGAGGCGGCCGGCTTCACGGTCGCCGACGGCGGCCAGGTCAACTCCGAGATCGGCGCCGGGCTCGTCGCCTACACCTCGCCCAGCGCCGGCACGTCGCTGAGCAGCGGCGACACGGTGACGCTCTACACCTCCACCGGTTACGTCCCACCCGCCAACAACGGCGGCAAGGGGAAGGGCAAGGGCCGAGGTCGCGGCAACCGCTGACCGGGCGCCTCGTCCCCGTCAGCCGAGCTGGCGGCGTACCTCCGCGGCCACCGCACCGCCGTCGGCGCGGCCCTTGACCTGAGGCGTCACCACGCCCATCACCTTGCCCATGGCGCGCATGCCCTCACCGGCCGCGCCGGTCTGCGCGATGGCGGCGGTGACCAGGTCGGCGATCTCGGACTCGCTGAGCTGGGCGGGGAGGTACTCGGCGATGACCTCGCCCTCGGCGGCCTCCTTGGCCGCCATCTCGGTCCGCCCGCCCTCCTCGAAGGCGACCGCGGCCTCGCGGCGCCGCTTGGCCTCGGTGGACAGCACGCCGATGATGTCGTCGTCGGAGAGCTCGCGGGCCTCCTTGCCGGCGACCTCGGCGTTGGTGATGGCGGTCAGCACCATCCGCAGCGTCGAGGAGCGCAGCTCGTCACGCGCCTTCATGGCGGTGGTGAGGTCGGCGCGGAGGCGGTCCTTGAGAGCACTCATGAGGGCCATTGTGGCAGCCTTGGCGAATGCCTTTCCTCCCCCTCCTGCGCCGCACGGCCACGCTCGGCGCGGCCGCGGGCGCCGGCCTGGCGTCGTACGCCGCATGGGAGGCCCGCCAGTACACGTTGCGCCGGGTGACGGTCCCCGTCCTGCCCTCCGGCCACGCGCCGCTGACGGTGCTGCACCTCAGCGACATCCACATGGCGCCCGACCAGCGGGCCAAGCAGGAGTGGCTGCGCGGCCTCGCGGCGCTCGAGCCGGACCTCGTGGTCAACACCGGTGACAACCTCGCCCACCAGCGGTCGGTGCCGGTGGTGGCCGACGCGCTGGGCGGCCTGCTCGACCGGCCGGGCGTCTACGTCCTCGGCTCCAACGACTACTACGCGCCGG
>CAZDAO010000688.1:0-2349 GCA_964503015.1 uncultured Nocardioides sp.
GCGGAGTGCCTGGGGCCGGACGGCTTTGACGCGGCCGCGTGGGCGGCGCACCGCGAGGTGTTCGCGACGCATGTGGTGGAGGACTGATGGCCCCCGTGGGGTTCCCTTCCGCTGTGGTCCAACCGGAGGGCACTGAGGAGATGGGATTGCGCAGGCCAGGCAGGCCGCACGCCGTCATCGTCGGAGCAGGACTCGGGGGCTGCGTCCTCGCCCACCGGCTCTTGGACACGTATCGCGTGACGGTGATCGAACTCGACGCGTCGTCGGAGCCGTTGCAGGACCGGATCCGTGACGTTGGCGTCCCCGCACGGCTCCGTCCCCACGTGGGATCAGGGCCAGGCGGGACGACCGCGTACTGGCACAATGCCCTGATCGAGATCGATCCCGACACGATTGCCCGAAGCTGGCCCTTGAGCGCGCGCGAGCTCGAGCCCTGGTACGAGGAGGCGTATCTGCTCCTCGGTGGGGTGTCCCGCGCGGCAGTTCGCACGGCCGGGGAGCGCCTCCGAGTCCTGCACGCGCGTCACGGCGTCCCGGCCACGGGGGAAGTCCAGTTCATCCCGACCAGGCGTCGAAACCTCTGGACTGAACTCTCCCTGGCGGGGCGTGTCACCCTCGTCACGGGGGAGGTCACCGAGCTCGTCGAGGCGGCGCCAGACCTGATCTCGGCGGTCCGGGTACGGACTCCCACCGGGGAGCGGACCGTGGAGGGCGATGTGGTCGTGCTGGCCGCTGGGGGGCTGGGAACCCCGGCGCTGCTCCAAGGATTGACCGACCGTTACGGATCGGGTCTGCGGCATGCCGGAGCGTTCTATGAGGATCACCCGATGGCGTACGTGGGATTCGCCACCCTCTCCGCGCCGCTGTACCGCTTCTGGAACCACCCGGCGCCGGAACTCGAGGGCGTGCTCCGCTTGCCTGTGGCCTTCGAGCACGAAGGGCTCCGGCTCTCATTCCAACTGCGTCCCGCCGCGCTACTGCAGAACTCGGGACGGCGGACGCGGATGGCCTCGCGCCTGACCGCGCTGCGGAATGCGCCGCTCAATCCCCTCAACTATCTCCGGGTGCTGCGCCATCCCGACGACCTTCTCGACATCCTGTCCTTCCGGTTCGGCGTGCGACTCCCGACCCGGCACTACTCGCTTCTCCTCGTGGCAGAGCAGCCGGCGTCCCCCGGCCGTGCCATCTCGCGGGCTCCGGGCCCCGGCCCCGGTGGCAGGACGATCCTCCGGGACTGGCAGCTTGCGGAGGCCTACTGGGCCCATCTGGATCAGGGGGTGCGACGGTTCCTCGAATCGCTCGGCCCGGTGCTCCAGTCCTTCCGGCCGCTTCCCGACTGGCACCGCAGTGTGGACACGGCGGCCCATCACAGCGGCACTGCGCGGCTGTCCGATTCGCCGGAACGTGGCGTCTGCGACCTGAGTGCCAGAGTCTTCGGCTTTCGGAACCTCTACGTATGCGATGGCTCACTCATCCCGGGCAGCGGGACCGCGAACACGGGCTTGACGATCGCGGCCCTCGCCGCCCGCTTGGCCGCGCACCTGGGGGAGGCGACGCGTGGTTGACCGTGAACGCCCCCTGCGTATTGGGCTCTATTGCGACCGGTGGCCTACCTTTCATCCGATGCATGGACCCGCTCGATACGTGGCGACCCTCGCCGAAGGCCTGGCGGCCGCGGGCATCGAGACGCACGTCCTCACTGCGGAGCCCGGGTCGGTCCGGAGCGTCCCGGAGCGGGGGTACACGCTCCATACCTGCACCACACGACCGTTTCGGTTCGTGTCGCGATGGCAGCCAGGGATCGGCGAGAGCCGGCTGATCGCGCACGCCTTCCGGTCGCTGCACGCAACGGCTCCCTTTGATGTCCTCGAGTTCACAAATGTGGAGGGGGTGGGATACTGGAGCGCGCGCTTCCCGATCTGTCCCACGGTGATCCGGGTGCACACGACAGCATTCGACGCGCTGCGACTCGGCGTGGGGCACCCTCGCCTGGAGCGCGGCTACGCGCGACTCGAGCGGTGGACGGCGCATCATGCCAGTCGCCTGGTGACCCACACGTCCTCGCACCGAACCGGCGTGGCCCGGGACTACCGGGTACCGCCGACTTCCATTGACCTTGTTCCGCACGGCATCAGCGCGGAACCGGACGCCGGACATTCGGCGGCACGCCGGGACGACCTCGTGCTGTCCGTCGGCGCCGCCTCGCCACGCAAGGGGGTGCAGGAGTTCCTGGCGATCGCCGATCGTGTGGGAGCCGCCCATCCCGAGGTCCGCTTCCTTTGGGTGGGTCAGGATACCCCCACGGCCCCTGCGGGCACCTCGTGGACCGTGTTCGCGGAGCGGGAATAC
>CAZDAO010000689.1:0-2346 GCA_964503015.1 uncultured Nocardioides sp.
AGGTCGAGATCCCGGTCGTGGTCTCCAACCACCGCGACGCCGAGCCGCTGGTCCGTTCCTACGGCATCGACTTCCTGCACCTGCCGGTCACGCCGGACACCAAGCCCGCGGCGGAGCGTCGCCTGATGGAGGTGGTCGAGGAGACCGGCACCGACCTCGTCGTCCTGGCGCGCTACATGCAGGTGCTCTCCGACGACCTCTGCCGCCAGCTGTCGGGCCGGGCCATCAACATCCACCACTCGTTCCTGCCGAGCTTCAAGGGGGCCCGGCCCTACCACCAGGCCTTCGACCGCGGCGTGAAGCTCGTCGGTGCGACGGCCCACTACGTGACGGCCGACCTGGACGAGGGGCCGATCATCGAGCAGGACGTGATCCGGGTCGACCACACCTACGACCAGGACCAGCTCGTCGCGGCCGGACGCGACGTCGAGGCGCAGGTGCTCTCGCGCGCCGTGCGCTGGCACACCCAGTCGCGGGTGCTGCTCAACGGGGAGAGGACCGTCGTCTTCAGGTAGGCGGCGCAACGGGCCACACAACGGGAGGACCACGCATGCTGTCCGACATCGAGATCGCCAACGCTGCTGTGCTGCGGCCCATCCGCGAGGTCGCGGAGGACACGCTCGGCATCCCGGAGGAGAGCCTGGTCCCCTACGGCCACTACAAGGCCAAGGTCGACCTCGGGTACGTCGCCTCGCTGGCGGACCGGCCGCTCGGGCGGCTGGTGCTGGTGACCGCGCTGTCGCCGACCCCGCCCGGCGAGGGCAAGACCACCACCACGGTGGGGCTCACCGACGCCCTGCACGGCCTGGGCCACCGGACCGTCGCCTGCCTGCGCGAGCCCTCGATGGGCCCGGTCTTCGGCATGAAGGGCGGCGCGGCCGGCGGCGGCTACAGCCAGGTCGTCCCGATGACCGACATCAACCTGCACTTCACCGGGGACTTCGCCGCCATCGCCGCGGCCAACAACCTGCTCGCCGCGTTGATCGACAACCACGTCCACCACGGCAACGAGCTCGACATCGACGTGCGCAGCGTGACGTGGAAGCGCGTGCTCGACATGAACGACCGCGCGCTGCGCCAGGTGACCGTCGCCCTCGGTGGGCACGCCAACGGCTTCCCCCGCGAGGACGGCTTCGACATCGTCGTGGCCTCCGAGCTGATGGCGATCTTCTGCCTCACCGAGTCGTGGGGTGACCTCAAGCGACGCATCGGCGACATCGTGGTCGGCTACACCCGGGCGATGGCGCCGGTGACCGCCCGCGAGCTGGGCGCCGACGGCGCCATGGCTGCCCTGCTGCGCGACGCCCTCGCTCCCAACCTGGTCCAGACGCTCGAGGGGGCTCCCGCCTTCGTGCACGGCGGCCCCTTCGCCAACATCGCCCACGGGTGCAGCTCGGTGATGGCGACGCGTGCCGGCCTGCGCCTGGCCGACGTCGTCGTCACCGAGGCCGGCTTCGGCGCCGACCTCGGTGCCGAGAAGTTCGTCGACATCAAGTGTCGCAAGTCCGGCCTGCGGCCCGACGTGGCGGTGGTCGTGGCCACCGTGCGGGCCCTGAAGTACCACGGCGGTGTCGCGCTGGCCGACCTCGGCACCGAGGACCTCGGGGCGGTCGAGGCCGGGATGGTCAACCTGCGCCGCCACCTCGACAACATCCGCGGGGTCTACGGCATCCCGTGCGTGGTCGCCGTGAACCGCTTCCCCACCGACACCGACCTCGAGGTCGCGAAGGTCGTCGAGCTCGTCGGCGCCGAGGGTGTCCGCGCCTTCCCGGCCACCCACTTCGCCGACGGCGGCACCGGGGCGCACGACCTGGCCAAGGGCGTCCTGGCCGCCCTCGACGAGCCGACGCCGTACGAGTTCTCCTTCACCTACGACGACGACCTGTCGCTGACGGAGAAGGTCGAGGCGATCGCGACCCGGCTCTACGGCGCCGGGCTGGTCACCTGGGACGCCCGGGCCCGGCGCCGGCTGCTCCGCATCGAGAAGGACGGCTACGGCGGGCTGCCGGTCTGCGTGGCCAAGACGCAGTACTCCTTCTCGACCGACCCGACCAGCCTCGGGGCTCCGTCCGGGCACGAGCTGCACGTCCGCGAGGTGCGGCTCTCCGCCGGGGCCGGTTTCGTGGTCGTCGTCTGCGGCGACATGATGACCATGCCCGGCCTGCCCCGCGACCCCTCGGCGGGCCGCATCGACCTCCTCGACGACGGGACCATCCTCGGCCTCAGCTGACCGGGCACTTCCTCCCCGTCACACACGCCGACCGGGCACTTCCTCCCCGTCACGGCCGCCCACCGGGCACTTCCTCCCCGTCACGGCCGCCCACCGGGCACTTCCTCCCCGTCACG
>CAZDAO010000690.1:0-2345 GCA_964503015.1 uncultured Nocardioides sp.
GGGCGGCATCCCCGTCCTGCTGCGGGCGCTGCTCGACGCCGGCCACCTGCACAGCGACGTGCTCACCTGCACCGGCAAGACCATGGCCGAGAACCTCGAGGCGCTCGACCCCAAGCCGCTCGACGGCGAGATCCTGCGCCAGCTCGACAAGCCGATCCACGCGACCGGCGGCCTGACGATCCTCAAGGGCTCGCTCGCCCCCGACGGTGCGGTGGTCAAGAGCGCCGGCTTCGACGACTCCACCTTCACCGGCACAGCCCGCGTCTTCGACGGTGAGCGCAAGGCGCTCGACGCGCTGGCCGAGGGAGCGATCCAGGCCGGCGACGTCGTGGTGATCCGCTACGAGGGCCCCAAGGGCGGCCCCGGCATGCGGGAGATGCTCGCCATCACCGGGGCGATCAAGGGGGCCGGCCTGGGCAAGGACGTCCTGCTGATCACCGACGGCCGCTTCTCGGGCGGCACGACCGGCCTCTGCGTCGGCCACATCGCGCCCGAAGCCAGCGACGGAGGCCCGATCGCCTTCCTGCGCGACGGCGACCAGATCACCCTCGACGTGGCCAACATGTCCCTCGACGTGCACCTCGACGAGGCGGAGCTCGCGGCGCGTGCCGAAGGCTGGGAGCCGCTCCCGCCGAAGTACACCCGCGGGGTGCTCGGCAAGTACCGCAAGGTCGTGCAGTCCGCAGCCCACGGAGCGGTCTGCTACTGACGATCCTCCGCGGGCCGACGCCCGATAGGTTGCGCACGTGATGACGACCTCAGCACAGCTCGACGCCGCCGACCCCCTCGCCCGCTTTCGCGAGCGCTTCGTCGGGGCCACGACCGATCTCGTCTACTTCGACGGCAACTCCCTCGGGCGCCCCGTCGCGGCCGCGGCGGACCGCTTGGCGTCGTTCGTGCAGGAGGAGTGGGGCGGCCGCCTGATCCGCGGCTGGGACGAGCGGTGGATGGACCTGCCGACGACGCTCGGCGACGACCTGGCCCGGATCTGCCTGGGCGCCGCGCCCGGCCAGACGACCATCGCCGACTCGACCACTGTCTGGCTCTACAAGCTGATGAGGGCCGCGGTGGACGCCGCCGGGCGGCGCGATCCCGCCCGCACCGAGATCGTCATCGACACCGACAACTTCCCGACCGACCGCTACGTCGCCGAGGGCATCGCCGCCGAGCGGGGACTGACGCTGCGGTGGATCGAGGTCGACACCTCCGCCGGCGTCACCGCCGAACAGCTCCGCGAAGCCGTGGGCGATCGCACGGCCCTGGTCGTGCTCAACCACGTCGCCTATCGCTCCGCCTGGCTCGCCGACGCTCCCGCCCTCACCCGCATCGCCCACGACGCCGGCGCCCTCGTCCTGTGGGATCTCTGCCACTCCGCCGGTTCGGTGCCCGTCCACCTCGACGCGTGGGACGTCGACCTCGCCGTCGGCTGCACCTACAAGTACCTCAACGGCGGCCCCGGCTCCCCGGCCTTCGGCTACGTCAACGCACGCCTGCAGGACGAGCTCACCCAGCCGATCCAGGGCTGGATGGGCCACGCCGACCCGTTCCTGATGGGGCCGGGCTACACCCCGGCCGCGGGCATCCGCCGCTTCATCTCCGGCACACCGCCGATCCTCGGCATGGTCGCGATGCAGAGCATGCTCGAGCTCGTCGAGGAGGCCGGCATCGAGGCGATCCGTGCGAAGTCGGTCGCCCTCACGTCGTACGCCGTCGAGCTCGCCGACGCGATGTTGCCCGAGGTCACCCTCGCCTCGCCGCGCGATCCGGCCCTGCGCGGCGGGCACGTCACGCTCCACCACGAGCGGATGCGGGAGGTGACCGCACGCCTGTGGGAGCGCGACGTCATCCCCGACTACCGCGATCCCGGTGGCCTGCGGATCGGCCTCTCGCCGCTGTCCACGTCGTTCGACGAGGTCGAGCGCGGGATGGCTGCGGTGGCGACGGCCCTGGCCGGCTGACCGCGTCCGGTCAGGAGCCCAGCTCCTCGTCGAGCCCGGCGAGGTGGCAGGTCGTCGCTCATGGCGTGCCCCGCAGGTCGGCGATCAGGCGGCGCGCGACAACGACGGGGTCCTCGTCCAGGAGCTCGGGGCTGGACATCGCGAGCAAGGCGTCGTTGATCTGGGTCTCGCGACCTGGCTGGCGCCCGAGGTCGTCGCGCAGGTCGACGGCGTCGGCCCACTCGGTGACCTCGGCCGCGTCGATCTCGCCGTCGACCAGCTGCGCCAGCACGGCGACGACGTGCCGGACCTCGAGGTCGACGAGCTCCTCCTCGTCCCAGGCGAACCCGGCGAGCCGCGCCTGGGACTCGCGAGCCGGGACGCGGTGCTCGACGAGGTCCTCGAGGA
>CAZDAO010000691.1:0-2344 GCA_964503015.1 uncultured Nocardioides sp.
GCAGCTGGCCGATCCCGCGACCCTGGTGCTTGTCCTCCACCAGGAACGCGACCTCGGCGTAGCCGGGCCGGATGGTGTCGTAGCGCCCGACGGCGATCATCTGCCCGGCCACGAGCAGGATGAGCGCCACCCGGTCGCGGTGGTCGACGTGCGTGAACCGGTCGAGGTCGCGCTCGGAGAGCTCCGGCATCGGGGAGAAGAAGCGGTAGTACTTCGACTGGTCCGAGACCCGGCTGTAGAACTCGACCAGCAGCTCCCGGTCGGCCGGCTGGATCGGCCGGATGTGGGCGGTCCGGCCGTCGCGCAGCAGGACGTCCGCCTCCCAGTGGCGCGGCGCCGGCGGCACGGTCGACAGCTCATCCGCTTCGGTCACGGCTGCAATCTATCCCGTGCCGGGCCGTGCCATTCGCCCCCCGGAGCGAGGCACCGACCGAACCGCCGCGCCCCGCCCGGCGTGCCCCCGGGCCGACGCGGGGGGCGAGCGGGGAGAATGGCCCGCATGGCACGACGTACGACGAAGCAGCCCCTCCCGGACGACTTCGAGGAGCACATCCTCGACACCGACATCCGCGACGAGATGCAGTCGTCGTTCCTGGAGTACGCCTACTCGGTCATCTACTCCCGCGCGCTGCCCGACGCCCGCGACGGGCTCAAGCCGGTCCAGCGCCGGATCCTCTACACGATGGACGACATGTCGCTGCGCCCCGACCGGGGGCACGTCAAGAGCGCCCGCGTCGTCGGCGAGGTGATGGGCCGGCTGCACCCGCACGGCGACGGTGCGATCTACGACGCCCTGGTCCGGATGGCGCAGCCGTGGTCGATGCGGCTCCGGACGGTGGACGGCCACGGCAACTTCGGCTCCCCCGACGACTCCCCCGCCGCGATGCGCTACACCGAGTGCCGGATGGCGCCGGCCGCGGTGGCGATGACGGCGTCGATCGACGAGGACACCGTCGACTTCAAGCCCAACTACGACTCCCGGGAGATGGAGCCGGTCGTGCTGCCGGCGGCCATCCCCCACCTCCTGGTCAACGGCTCGGCGGGCATCGCGGTCGGCATGGCCACCAACATCGCTCCCCACAACCTCGTCGAGGTGGTCCAGGCGCTCAAGCACCTGATCACCCACCCGAAGGCGTCCCTCGACGACCTGATGCGCTTCGTCCCGGGTCCCGACCTGCCGACCGGCGGCAAGATCGTGGGTCTCGACGGCATCCGCGACGCCTACGAGTCCGGTCGCGGCACCTTCAAGATGCGCGCCACCGCGCGGGTCGAGTCGGTGACCGCGCGCCGCAAGGGCATCGTCGTCACCGAGCTGCCCTACGGCGTCACCACCGAGCGGGTGATGGACCAGATCAAGAAGCTCGTCCTCGCCAAGAAGCTCCAGGGCATCTCCGACATCAAGGACCTCAGCGACCGCGACCACGGCCTCCGTCTCGTCATCGAGGTCAAGAACGGCTTCGTCTCCGAGGCGATCCTCGAGCAGCTCTACCGCCAGACCGCGCTCGAGGACTCCTTCGGCATCAACGCCGTCGCGCTGGTCGACGGCCAGCCGCGGACGCTCGGGCTGATCGAGATGCTCCAGGTGTTCCTCGACCACCGCTTCGACGTCGTACGCCGTCGTTCGGTGTTCCGCCGTGCCAAGGCGGCAGACCGTCTCCACCTGGTCGACGGCCTGCTCGTCGCGATCCTCGACATCGACGAGGTCATCCAGGTCATCCGCGGCTCCGACAACGCCGCCGCGGCCAAGGAACGCCTGATCTCGGTCTTCGACCTGACCGAGGTCCAGGCCGACTACATCCTCGACATGCCGTTGCGCCGGCTCACCAAGTTCTCCAAGCTCGAGCTGGAGAAGGAGAAGGGCGAGCTGGAGCGCACCATCGAGTACCTCGACGCGATCCTCGCCGACGAGAAGCTGCTGCGGAAGGTCGTCTCCGACGAGCTGACCGAGGTCGCCAAGGAGCACGGCACCCCGCGCCGCACCGTCCTGCTGGCCTCGGCAGGCACGACCGTGACCGCGGCCACCCCCGTGGAGGTCGCCGACGACCCGTGCTTCGCGCTGCTGTCCTCCAGCGGCCTCCTCGCCCGTACGACGTCCGCGTCCGCCCCTGGCCACGGCGAGGGTCGGGCCAACCACGACGTGGTCACGAGCGCCGTGCGCACCACGGCGCGCGGCGAGGTCGGCGTGCTCACCAGCCGTGGGCGCCTGGTCAAGGTCAACGTGCTCGACATGCCCGAGCTCCCCGACTCGGCCAACGACCCCAACCTGCAGGGCGGCTACCCGCTCAGCGAGATGCTCTCGCTCGACAACGGCGAGCGCGCCCTCGCGCTCACCTCACTGCCGACC
>CAZDAO010000692.1:0-2341 GCA_964503015.1 uncultured Nocardioides sp.
CCTGCGACGGCTTCTTCTTCCGCGAGCAGGCGATCGCGGTCGTCGGCGGTGGTGACTCCGCCGTCGAGGAGGCCACCTTCCTCACCCGCTTCGGGTCGAAGGTCTACCTCATCCACCGCCGCGACGAGCTGCGCGCCTCGAAGATCATGCAGGAGCGTGCCTTCGCCGACCCGAAGCTCGAGATGGTCTGGAACTCCGAGGTCGCCTCGATCAACGGCACCGACAAGCTCGAGTCGATCACGCTGCGCGACACCGTCACCGGTGAGGAGCGCGACCTCGACGTCACCGGCCTGTTCATCGCGATCGGCCACGACCCGCGCTCGGAGCTGCTGACCGGCCAGGTCGACCTGGACGACGACGGCTACGTCCTCGTGAGCCACCCCTCGACGAGGACCAACGTCCCGGGCGTCTTCGCCGCGGGCGACCTCGTCGACCACCACTACCGCCAGGCGATCACCGCGGCCGGCACGGGCTGCGCCGCGGCGCTCGACGCGGAGCGCTTCATCGCGGCGCTCGACCACGAGGCCTCCACGGCCGGCGACGCCGCCGCGACCGTGGAGGAGATCAGCGAGCAGGTCCAGACCGCCGGGGCCTGATCCTCGCCCGGCCTGTCCTCACGGGCGGGTCGCCACTCCCGCGGCGCGACGCAACGTGGCCGCGACCTCGCGCGGCGCGTCGACGTACAACCCGACGCGCTCGACGGTCCACGGACCTCGCGACGTCTCCAGCGCGGTCGGTGTGGCGAGCGTGAGCTCGAGGTTGGTCTCGCCCATCCCGACGAGCAGCAGGCCGTCCTGCTCCTGCAGCGTGCGCACCAGGCCGGGGACCTCGTGCCCCGCCCCGCGGACTGACTCGAGCGCGGCGAGGGGTACGACGACCCGCGTCCGCGCGCCGCTGCGGACCACCAGGTGGGTGTCGTCCAGCAGGTGAGGCCGCACCCGCATCGAGGCGAGAAGCCCGAGCATCCACACCACGCCCCACACGCCGAGCACCAGGAACGGGATGCGCACGGCCGGCAGCCACCGGTGCAGGACCACGTCGAGGACGGCCACCTCGACGGCCGAGCCGAAGATCCACAGCCACATCATGGGGCCGGCCAGCTGGCCGTAGCCGATGGGCATCGTGCCCGCCGGGACGTCGGGCCGCCGCGCGACCCACCGGGCGAGCGAGCGGTAGAGGGCGACCTCGAACAGCACCGCCTCCCAGGCGCGGGCGACCAGCCGGCGCACGCGGCTCATCGGTCCGTCCCCTCGGACCCGGCGGACGATCCGTCGCGGCTCGCGGCGTCGAGCAGCGCGGCGAACCGGTCGGTCGTCGTACCGAGCACGTCCGAGAACACCGCCAGGCGCTCGCCGTCGACGTCGCCGAAGAGCTGCTCGGCGAGGTCGCGGTGACCGGTCCGGAGATCGCGGATCACCCCGACGCCGGCTGCGGTGGGCGTCACGAGGGTCGCCCGCCGGTCACCGGGGTGGGGCTCTCGGCTGACGTGGCCGCTGGCCACCAGGCCGTCGACCAGCCCGGTCACGTTGCGCGGGGTGACCCCGAGCGCCCGCGACAGCGCCTGCTGGGTGCTCGGGCCGGTCTCGCCGAGCACCCACAGGACGTGCACCCGCGCGGTGGTCAACCCTGCCTCGCGCTCGAAGCGCGCGAGGTCGGCCTGGACGAGGGTCGCGAGGTGGAGCACCCGGTCCAGGACGGCGGTCAGCTCGGTCATATGATGAAGGTACTTCATGATGTAGGCGATGCACCACTTCCCGCAGCGGTAGTCCAGTGACGCTGTCGTCCCGGACGCCGTCTCGCGACCGTTCACCACTGGACCACCCCACCGCTGCGGCACGGGGAACAACTGTCCGTGGCGTGGTGTTGACTGAGGACATCGCCCGATCACACCCGACTTCCTGAAAGGGGCAACCGCAGTGGCCGACATCGCCGCCGTGACCGACGCCGAGTTCGAGGCGCAGGTCCTCAAGTCCGACAAGCCCGTCCTGGTGGACTTCTGGGCGGAGTGGTGCGGCCCGTGCCGCCAGGTCGCCCCGATCCTCGACGAGCTCAACAAGGAGCACGGTGAGAAGCTCACCTTCCTGAAGATGAACGTCGACGAGAACCCGGTGACCCCCTCGTCCTACCGCGTCACCGGCATCCCGACCATCAACGTCTACCAGGGCGGCGAGGTCGTGAAGTCCATCGTGGGCGCCAAGCCGAAGGCCGCGCTGCTCAAGGAGCTCGAAGGCATCATCTGAGACGAGCAGCTGGCCGCGAGGAACGAGCGACCAGCGTGGGCTCGGCCAGGTTGAGCAAGCGACGTCCCTGAGCTCGCGAAGGGACGCGAGCGCGTCGAAAC
>CAZDAO010000693.1:0-2336 GCA_964503015.1 uncultured Nocardioides sp.
TTGACCAGAACCAGGCTCTGCTTGGCTCGGGCGAGCTGGTCGGCGCCGATCAGCCCGACGGTCTCCGGCGTCTTGGGCAGGTGCACGCTCATGAAGTCGGACTCGGCCAGCAGCGTGTCGAGGTCGACGAGCCGCACGCCCATCTGGGCGGCGCGGCCCGCCTGGACGTACGGGTCGTAGGCGATGACCTTCATGCCGAACGCGCTCAGGCGCTGCGCGACGAGGACGCCGATGCGGCCGAGGCCGACGATGCCGACGGTCTTCTCGTAGAGCTCGATGCCGGTGTACTTCGAGCGCTTCCACTCGCCGTTGCGGAGCGCGGCGTGGGCCGGGCTGATGTGCCGAGCGGCCGCGAGCATGAGAGCCACGGCGAGCTCGGCGGCGCTGACGATGTTGGAGGTCGGGGCGTTCACGACCATGACGCCGGCCTGGGTGGCGGCCTTGACGTCGACGTTGTCCAGTCCGACGCCGGCGCGGGCGACGACCTTGAGGCGGTCGGCGGCCGCGAGTGCCTCGGCGTCGACCTTGGTCGCGGAGCGGACCAGGATCGCGTCGACGCCGGCGATCGCGGGCAGCAGCTCGGCGCGGTCGGCGCCGTTGCAGGTCCGGATCTCGAAGTCCGGGCCGAGCGCCTCGATGGTGGCGGGGCTCAGCTCTTCGGCGATGAGTACGACAGGCTTGGCAGGTGCGCTCACAGCGGGTCCTCGTGGTGGTTCAAGGGTGGGTGCGGGACTGCACGACGCTGTGCTCCGCCCACCCTACCCGCGGGTCCGATCCCGGTGGGAACCGTCCCACAGTTCAGCACGGGCGCGGTGTCGGTGGCGGCTCCTACGATGCCGCCATGGGCGCGATGGACGACGCGGAGCAGCTCGAGCTCACCAGCCTCGAGGAGTGGAGCGCCTGGCTGCGCGAGCACCACGCCCAGCCGGAGGGCGTGTGGCTGGTGAGTCCCCGCAAGGCTGTCGACCGGCCGTTCTCCTACGAGCAAGCGGTGCTGGAGGCGCTCCGCTTCGGCTGGGTCGACTCGACCGTGCGGCCGATCGACGACCTCCGCGCGATGCAGTGGTTCGCCCCACGCCGCCGGGGCAGCATGTGGACCCGCATCAACAAGGCCCGCGTGGCTCGTCTCGCGGAGGCCGGACTGATGGAGCCGGCAGGGGCGGCAGCGGTGGCCGTCGCCCAGCAGACGGGCATGTGGACCTTGATGGACGCGGTCGAGGACGGCGTCGTGCCCGACGACCTCGCGGAGGCCTTCGACCGACACCCGGGGTCGCGCGAGCACTGGGAGTCGTGGTCGCCCTCGGCGCAGAAGATGATGCTGACCTGGATCGTGCTGGCCAAGCGACCCGAGACCCGCGCCGCGCGCGTGGAGACGACGGCCGAGAAGGCCGCTCGCGGCGAGAGGTCGCGGTGAGGTCGGAGGTCTCGTGACAGGGCTTCGCCCTTGCTCGACGAGCGGGAGCGTCAGATGGCGCACCCGTCCGGGCCGCACTCCGCCGCGCCGTCGCCGCTCGCCAGGACCTCGATCGTCGGGTGTGCCTCGAACCAGGCGCGCTCCAGCACCTGGGTGAAGACCTCGGTCGGCTGCGCGCCGGAGACGCCGTACTTCTGGTCGATCACGAAGAACGGGACCCCGGTGGCGCCGTAGGCCTGGGCCTGCTCCATGTCGGCCCACACGTCCTGCTCGAACTCGCGCGAGCCGAGCACCTCGTCGACGCGCCCACCGTCGAGTCCCGCCTCCACTGCGACCTCGCGCAGCACGGCGTGGTCGGCGAGGTTGCGGGCGCGGGTGAAGTACGCCTCGAGCAACGCCTCCTTGACCCGGCCCTGGAGCTCGTTGCCGCCCTGCTCGTGGGCGAGGTGGATGACGCGGTGGGCGTCCACGGTGTTGAGGTGGAGGGTCTCCGACAGCCGGTAGACCAAGCCCTCCTCGGCCGCGACAGCCTCGACCCGGTCCTGCATCTGCTGGGCGCCGGCGGGCGACTGGCCGTACTTGCGGGCCAGCATCGACGCGGTCTTCTCCGTGGGCTCGGTCGGCGCACCCGGGTCGAGCTGGAAGGAACGCCAGTGCACCTCCACCTCGCCGGCGCGACCGAGCTCGCCCAGCGCACTCTCGATGCGGCGCTTGCCGATGTAGCACCAGGGACACACCACGTCGGACCAGATCTCGATCAACACGACCGGCCCAACATCCGTCCGGACCCGCGTGTTCCCTCCCCTGCCCGCTGTGCGGTGAGTCTCCTGGAGACTCAACGTGCATCCCTGGCGTGTCGGACCGTCCCTCGACGGTGAGTCCCCCAGAGACTCAACGCGCATCCCGGGCGTGTCGCGGCCCC
>CAZDAO010000694.1:0-2333 GCA_964503015.1 uncultured Nocardioides sp.
GGCGCGGATGGCGCGACTCCGCCCCGATGACGTCGAACGCCGCGCGCATCCAGGCCGCGTCCCCGCTGTCACCGGCAGTGAGCACGGGCGGGAGGCTGCGGAGCAGGCGCGCGACGCCGAGCCCGCTGAAGCTGACCGCTCCGCACACCAGCTCCGCCTCCGCTCCCGGGCCGGCGATGCTGATCCGCTCGTAGCGCTCGCCGAGCTCCACCCGGGGCAGGTCGAACAGCGGTGTCGCGGGACTGCCCGGCGCGTCGAGCACCGCGTGCCCCTGCCCGCGCGGGACCAGCGCCATGTCGCCCGCCACCATCGGCAGCGACTCGCCGTCGACCTCGAGGACCATCTCGCCGGCGGTGACGAGGTGGAACACCACCGTGCCCGGCAGCGGCGGGATCTCCATCCCCCACGGCGCGCGCAGCTCGGACACCGCGTAGAAGACGCCGCTCATCCCGAAGTCGGTGAGGGTCTCGGTCAGCACGTCGCGGTCCACCCTGCCAGTCTGGCGCGTCTCGGACGATCGAGCAAGACCATCGGTCGTGGTGGCATTGATCGTCCAGAGCCGACGCCCGAGGCTGGGAGCAGCCCCGGAAGAGGTCCGGGACAGGATCGATGGAGCAGGTCATGAGGGTTCTCGTCGTAGGAGCCAGCAGGGGCACGGGCGCGGAGCTCGTCGCCGAGCTCGTCGAGCGCGGCCACGTCGTGACGGCGTACTCGCGCCAGCCGGGCACGCACCCCGACGGGGTGCGCACGGTGACCGGGGACGTGCTGGACGCCGACGCGTTGGACAAGGCGATGGTCGGGCAGGACGCGGTCGCGGTGACCCTCGGCATCCCGGACAACCCGTTCCGGGTGCGGCTGACCCGGCGGGCCAGCTCCCGCCTCGACGTCCGGTCGGCCGGCACCCGCGCGGTGCTGGACGCGATGCGCGAGCACGGCGTGCGCCGCCTGGTGGTGCAGTCGACGTACGGCATCG
Organism: uncultured Nocardioides sp.; assembly: GCA_964503015.1. Lineage (GTDB taxonomy): Bacteria > Actinomycetota > Actinomycetes > Propionibacteriales > Nocardioidaceae > Nocardioides. The sequence goes on from CAZDAO010000694.1 coordinate 974, forward strand.
GGGACACCTACCGGCACCTGCCGCTCGCCCTGAAGGCGTTCTTCTCGCTGGCCATCCGTCCGCAGGTCGACGACCACGAGCGCCAGGAGCAGATGGTGCGCGAGTCCGGGCTGGACTGGACGATCGTGCGACCGACCGTGCTGCACGACCAGCCGACGGACCAGCCCGCCCACGTCAGCACGGACGACCGCCTCCCGACCATGAAGGTGTCGCGGCGCCAGGTCGCCCGTGTCGAGGCCGACGCGCTCGAGGACGGTGCGCGCGCGTCGCAGGTGCTGAGCGTGACGTCGGCTGCCTGAGCGCGGCCGCGCCCGGTCGCCCGGGCGCGGTCGCGTCAGAGGAAGTCGAGAGGGTCGAACTCGTCGATCGGGATGATGCGGATGCGCGGCAGCGAGGAGTTGAAGGCGCCGATGTCGTACTCGAGGTCGATGATCCGCACCCCGGGCAGGCTGCGGAACTGGGAGTTCACGAACTCGCCGAAGCCCACGACCCCCACCTGGCGGGTCCCGTCGCACAGTCGGGTCACCTGCTCGACGAAGTCACCGTCGTGGCTGACCAGCACGACGTCCGCCGGCCGCTCGACCAGCGCCTCGGCGGTGCGCTGGATGGCGATGTCGACGATCTTCCCCTCGCCGCTCAGCGGGATCGGCTTGAAGCCGATCGCGAGCAGCGCCTGCACGAAGCTGGTGGGCAGCTCGGTGCTGGCGGCCAGGAAGAACAGGCCGGTGACGTCCTGGTCGAACGCGCGCTCGGCCCACTCCAGCAGCCGGTCCCAGCGGGGACGCTCCTCGGGCCGCGGACGCCGACCGAGGATCGAGGTCCCGAGCGTGGCGTCGATGTTCTCCCCGTCGACGAGGAGGTAGGTCATCCGTTCGGCCATGCGAGGACTCTCCCACACCGCCCGCCGGCCTCAGGCCTGGTAGACGACCTTGAACGCCTCCACGACCTGGTCCCCCTCGGCACGGACGTCCGTGACCTCCACCAGCGCGCGGGGACGGCCCGCCCCGTCGCAGAGGATCGAGAGCACGCCCGGCTCCGGCAGCTGGCCGGCGTAGTCGGACAACGCGGCCGTCGTCTCGCCGCCGTCGTCGGCGAGCACCTGCGCCACGAAGCCGTCGGACTCCTCCGCCGAGTCGCCGTAGGCCCAGGCCGGCGGCGGGACCGACTCCAGCGTCGTGGGACCGAAGTAGGTGGGCGCGGCGTTGAGCTTGGCGTGGAAGCGGGCGAGGTCCCAGAAGACCCGGAGCTCCTCGTGGTCGAACTCGATCTCGGACAGGTCGACCTCGGGCTCGCTCATGCCGCGAGCCTAGTCGGCGACGGGTTGCCTCACGCCGCCTCGGCGACGTACGCCGCGAACGCC
>CAZDAO010000695.1:0-2332 GCA_964503015.1 uncultured Nocardioides sp.
CCCAGACCGGCGCGCTGATCAGCCGCCTCAACAACGACGTGATCGGCGCCCAGCGCGCCTTCACCTCGACGCTCCAGGGCACCGTCTCCAACGTCATCGCCGCGGTCGTGGTGGGCGTGACGATGCTGTTCCTGAGCTGGCCGGTGACGCTCCTTTGCCTCGCCCTGTTCCCGATCCTGCTGCTCGCCTCGCGCTGGGTGGGCAACCGGCTGGCCGACCTGTCCCGGCAGCAGATGGACGGCAACGCCGACCTCGGCAACGCGATGACCGAGCGCTTCAACGTCGGTGGCGCGATGCTGCTCAAGCTCTTCGGCCGCCGCGACGCCGAGGACGTCGCCTACGCCCGCAAGGCGGCCGTGGTGCGCGACCTCGGCGTCCGCATCTCGCTGCTGACGCGGGTGTTCTTCGCCGCGATGACGCTCGTGCCGTCTCTGGCGACTGCGCTGGTCTACGGCATCGGCGGGTGGCTGGCCATCCGCGGCGACCTCTCGGTCGGCACGATCGTCGCCCTCGGCGTGCTGCTCACCCGGCTGCTCGGCCCGCTGCAGGGGCTCTCCAACGTCCGCATCGACGTGATGACCGCGCTGGTGAGCTTCGACCGGGTCTTCGAGGTCCTCGACCTGCCTTCACTGATCCAGGAGAAGCCCGACGCCGTCGCGCTGCCGCCCACCGCCTCGCGTCTGGAGTTCGACCACGTCGCCTTCACCTACCCGCGGGCCGACCAGATCTCGCTGGCGTCGCTGGAGACCGTCGCCCGCACCGAGTCCCGCGACTCCGGGCAGGTGCTCCACGACGTCACCTTCACCGCCGAGCCCGGGCAGATGGTCGCGCTCGTCGGTCCGTCCGGTGCGGGCAAGACGACGGTCACCCACCTCGTCGCCCGGCTCTACGACGTCGAGGCCGGCGCCGTGCGCGTCGGCGGCCACGACGTCCGCGACGTGACGCTGCAGTCGCTGGAGGACGTGGTCGGCTACGTCACCCAGGACGCCCACATGTTCCACGACACCATCCGCGCCAACCTCCTCTACGCCCGGCCCGCCGCGACCGAGGCCGAGGTCTGGGCGGCGCTGGAGGCAGCCCAGATCGCTGCGCTGGTCCGCTCGCTGCCCGACGGCCTCGACACGGTCGTGGGCGACCGCGGCTACCGCCTCAGCGGCGGCGAGCGCCAGCGCCTCGCCATCGCGCGGCTCCTGCTGAAGGCGCCCGCGATCGTGGTGCTCGACGAGGCCACCGCCCACCTCGACAGCGAGTCCGAGGCGGCCGTCCAGGACGCCCTCGACGCCGCGCTCGAGGGGCGTACGTCCCTGGTGATCGCGCACCGGCTGTCGACGGTCCGCAACGCCGACCTGATCCTCGTGCTCGACGACGGCCGCGTCGTCCAGCAGGGCACCCACGCCGAGCTCCTCGCCGCCGGTGGCCTCTACGCCACCCTCCACGCGACGCAGTTCCGCGAGGCGACGGTCCCGACGGCGGGCTGACCCTCCGCTGTCCCGCGGTCCGTCATACGTTCGCGACCGGATGGGTGCGGGTCGGTATGACGGATCGGGCGGGGCCGGAGTCCGTCATACGTTTCCGACCGTACAGGTGCGGGTTCGCATGACGGATCGGGCGAGCACGGGGACGATGTCGTACGCCACTAGCCTCGTGACATGGACCTCCAGCTCACCGACCGCGTCTACCTCGTCACCGGAGGCGCCCGCGGGCTCGGGCGGGCCACGGCAGACGCCCTCGTGGGCGAGGGGGCGCGCGTGGTCCTAACCGGGCGCTCGCAGGAGTCGCTCGGCGCGGCGACCGCGGCGCTCAACGAGGCCTCCGGGCGCGAGGCCGCCGTCGCCGTGGTCGCCGACAACGCCGACCGCGACGCCCCGGCCCGGCTCCTCGCGGCCGCCGACGACGCCTGGGGTCGCCTCGACGGTGCCCTGATCAGCGTCGGCGGACCGCCCAAGGGGTCGGTCTACGCGATCACCGACGAGCAGTGGAGCGCCGCGTTCGAGGCGGTCTTCCTCGGCGCCGTACGCCTGGCGCGCGAGGTCGGCTCCGCGCTGCCGGCGGGCGGCGCGATGGGGCTGGTGCTGTCCTCGAGCGTGCGTGCCCCGCTTCCCGAGATGGCGATCTCCAACGGGCTGCGGCCCGGCCTGGCCATGGTCGCCAAGACGCTCGCCGACGAGCTCGGCCCACGCGGCGTACGGGTCAACGGACTCCTCCCGGGCCGGATCGAGACCGAGCGGGTCGCCGAGCTCGACGCGTCGACCGACGACCCCGCGGCCGCGCGCAGGGCGGCCGAGGCGACCATCCCGCTGGGGCGCTACGGCCGGCCCGAGGAGTTCGGCGC
>CAZDAO010000696.1:0-2326 GCA_964503015.1 uncultured Nocardioides sp.
CGCTGCGCTGCTTCCACGCCGAGACCTCGGCTGCGATGGTCGCCCGCATCGACCAGGCCCACAAGGACGGTGACACCCTCGGTGGGGTCGTCGAGGTCGTCGTCCACGGCCTCCCGCCGGGCCTGGGCTCCCACGTGCACTGGGACCGCCGCCTCGACGCGCGCCTCGCAGGCGCGCTCATGGGCATCCAGGCGATCAAGGGCGTCGAGGTCGGTGACGGCTTCGAGCTCGCCGACACGCCCGGCTCGCAGGCGCACGACGAGATCGTCCCGACCGACGAGGGCATCCGCCGGGCCTCCGGCCGCTCGGGTGGCACCGAGGGCGGCATGTCGACCGGCGAGGTGCTGCGCGTCCGGGCGGCGATGAAGCCGATCGCCACCGTCCCGAAGGCCCTGCGCACCGTCGACGTCGCGACCGGCGAGGCCGCCGTCGCCCACCACCAGCGCTCCGACGTCTGCGCCGTGCCGGCGGCCGGCATCGTCGCCGAGGCGATGGTCGCGCTCGTGCTCGCCGACGCGGTGGTGGAGAAGTTCGGTGGCGACGCCGTGTCCGAGACCCGGCGCAACGCCGAGTCGTACCTCGACACGCTGCGCTTCCGGTGAGCCCCCGATGAGCCCCCGCGTGGTGCTGGTCGGTCCGATGGGCGCTGGCAAGACGACGGTCGCCGGTCTGCTGGGCAGCGCCTGGGGGCTGCCCGTGCGCGACACCGACGCCGACATCGAGGCCGCCACCGGACGCGAGATCTCCGACATCTTCGTGGAGTCCGGGGAGGACCACTTCCGTGACCTGGAGGCCGGCGCGGTCGCGCAGGCGCTGGCAGAGCACGACGGCGTCCTGGCCCTCGGCGGCGGTGCGGTGCTGCGCGCCGAGACGCGTGAGCTGTTGGCCGGCGCAACCGTCGTGTTCCTCCGCGTGGGACTCTCCGACGCGGTGAAGCGGGTCGGCCTCGGCGTCGGGCGACCGCTCCTGCTCGGCAACGTGCGCGCCCGCATCAAGGCACTCCTCGACGAGCGCACCCCCGTCTACGAGTCGGTCGCGACCCACGTCGTCGACACCGACGGCCGCACGCCCGACGAGGTGGCCGCCGAGATCCAGGAGCTGCTGCGATGACCAAGCGGCAGGACCGGAAGCAGCGGCAGCGGCCCCATGAGCCGGCGCCGCGGCCCTCGCCGCCGGCCGACACTGTGCTGCGCGTGGGCGGCGCCTCGCCGTACGACGTCGTGGTCGGTCGCGACCTGTCGGGTCGCCTCCCCGCGTTGCTCGGTGACGGCGTCGAGCGCGTCGCCGTGCTCTACGCCGGCACGCTCGGCGCGCTGGCCGACCCCGTCGTCGACGCCCTCGTGGAGCACTACGACGTGCTGGCCCTCGGTCTCCCCGACGGGGAGCGGGCGAAGACCGCTCCCGTCGCCGCCGACTGCTGGGAGGCGCTGGGCGAGGCGGGCTTCACGCGGTCCGACGCCGTCGTGACGCTGGGCGGCGGCGCGACCACCGACCTCGGCGGCTTCGTCGCGGCGTCCTGGCTGCGCGGCGTGCGCGTGGTGCACGTCCCGACCACCCTGCTGGCGATGGTGGACGCGGCGGTAGGCGGCAAGACCGGCATCAACACCGGCGCCGGCAAGAACCTCGTCGGCGCCTTCCACGAACCGGCCGGGGTGCTGTGCGACCTCGGCCTGCTGGAGTCGCTCCCGCGCGCGGAGCTCGTCGCAGGGCTCGGCGAGGTGGTGAAGTGCGGCTTCATCGCCGACCCGCGCATCCTGGAGATCGTGGAGTCCACCGAGCCCGACGCGCTCACCGCGGACTCCGCCGCGCTGCGCGAGCTCGTCGAGCGCGCCATCCGGGTCAAGATCGACGTCGTCGTGGACGACCTGAAGGAGACCGGAGGTGCCGACGGGCACCCCGGTCGCGAGGTGCTCAACTACGGCCACACGCTGGCCCACGCGATCGAGCGCACCAGCGACTACTCCGTCCGTCACGGCGAGGCGGTCGCCATCGGCTGCGTCTACGTCGCCGAGCTGGCCGCTCGAGCCGGCTCGCTCGCCCCCTCGCTCGTCGAGCGGCACCGCACCGCGCTGTCGCGCGTCGGCCTCCCGACGACCTACGACGCCGCCTCGTTCGACGACCTGCACGCGGCGATGAAGGTCGACAAGAAGGCCCGCGGTTCCCAGCTGCGCTTCGTGGTCCTCGACGACCTCGCGGCGCCGCGCATCCTTGCCGGGCCGAGCGAGGACGACCTGCGGGCGGCCTACGCCGCGATCGGAGGCACGGCATGAAGGTGCTCGTGCTCAACGGCCCGAACCTCGGCCGGCTCGGGAGCCGGGAGCCTGAC
>CAZDAO010000697.1:0-2325 GCA_964503015.1 uncultured Nocardioides sp.
CACCACCAACCCCGACGACTGGGCGCGGATCTCGGGCAAGAAGGGCGAGCGGATCGTCTTCATCCGCACCCTCATCACCGGCAAGCAGGGCACGGAGCCCGGCCGCTCCATCGACACCGTGGCCAACACCGGCCAGTACCTGTGAGTCGCGCGTGACGGGAGAGGACGACCTCGGGCACGGCGACATCGAGGCGGCGCTGGCCGCACGCCGCGAGCTCGGTGCCCGCTACGACGCCGAGCTGGTCGAGGGGTTCGCCGAGCGCATCGAGCGCGCGGTCGACCGGCGCGTCGCCGACCAGGTCGCCCTCCAGCGCGGACGTACGGCGGCGGTGGCCGGTGCCGGCGCCCGCCAGCTCGCGCTCGGCATCGTCTCCCTGGTCGCCTTCATCCCGATCAGCATCGCGCTGGGCGTGAACGGCCAGTTCTCCGCGCTGCTCATCACCCTGGCCGGCATCGTCGCGGTCAACCTCGCCCACGCCTGGCAGTCCCGGCAGCCCTGACCGACGTCCCCGACGCGGCAGGTCCGGCGACCCACCCCCCGGGAGGGGCGCACGGGAGGCCCTGGAGGGCTAGGTTGGGCAGATGAGAACCCTTCTGATCATCGTGGTCGTCGTCATCGTCGTCATCTTCCTGCTGGGGTTCCTGCGTCGCGGCCGCTGAGACCGCCCGGCCCGGCACCTCAGCCCGCCAGCAGCCGGTAGCCGTAGGTCCACGGCCGGCTGGCGGCCGGACCCGGCAGGTACTCCTGCTGGGCCTCCAGGACGCGCCACCCCGCCTCGGCCACCAGGGCCGGGACGTCGCGGGTGAGGTGACACCCGCCCGCGACGACGCGCTGCAGCGGCTCGAGGCGCCGCTGCCAGCGGCGTACGGACTCGTCGGGGGCCAGCCCGTGCTCGAGCACGTGGATCCGGCCGCCCTCGCGCACCACCCGCCGCGCCTCGCGCAGCGCCGCCACGGGGTCGGGGATCGTGCAGAGGCTGAACGTCACGAGCGCGCTGTCGTGGGAGTCGTCTGGCAGGTCGAGCAGCTGCCCGTCGAGCCCGGCGCGGTCCACGGGCAGCGTGGTGCGGGCCCGGCGCCGTTCCGAGAGCCGCCACCCGAGGTCGGACGGCTCGATGGCGGTGACGGCCGTGACCTCGGGCGGGTACCACCGGATGTTCAGACCGCTCCCGAAGCCGATCTCGAGCGCGCGACCGGCGAGCCCCGCGCAGGCGACCTCCCGCAGCTCGCCGACCTCCGCGCCGCGCAGGCTGAGATCCGTCAGACGCGGCACGACGTGTTCGTCCCACAGCCGTAGGCTCATGCCATGACCTCCACCCCGCAGTGTTCTCCGGCTCCTCCGCTGCGCTCCTCCACCGAACAACACGGCGGGGGCCCCGGATGAGCGTACGACGGGTGATGGGCACGGAGGTCGAGTACGGCATCTCGGTGCAGGGACAGCCGGCGGCCAACCCGATGGTCGCGTCCTCGCAGGTCGTCAACGCCTACGCCTCGTCCACGGTCAAGGCCCGACGGGCGCGATGGGACTTCGAGGAGGAGTCGCCGCTGCGCGACGCCCGGGGCTTCGACATGGCCCGGCAGGTCGCCGACCCCAGCCAGCTGACCGACGAGGACCTCGGCCTGGCCAACGTGATCCTCGGCAACGGGGCGCGGCTCTACGTCGACCACGCGCACCCGGAGTACTCCTCGCCGGAGGTGACCACGCCGCTCGACGTGGTGCGGTGGGAGAAGGCGGGGGAGCAGGTCATGCTCGACGCGTCCCGCATGGCCGGGCAGGTCCCCGGCACCGCTCCGATCCTGCTGTACAAGAACAACACCGACAACAAGGGCGCCTCCTACGGCGCCCACGAGAACTACCTGATGCGCCGCTCGACGCCGTTCGCCGAAATCGTGCGCCACCTGACGCCGTTCTTCGTGTCCCGGCAGGTCGTCACCGGCGCCGGCCGGGTGGGCATCGGACAGGACGGCCGCGACCACGGCTTCCAGATCAGCCAGCGCGCCGACTACTTCGAGGTCGAGGTGGGCCTGGAGACCACGCTGAAGCGGCCGATCATCAACACGCGCGACGAGCCGCACGCCGACCCGGCGGTCTACCGTCGCCTCCACGTGATCCTCGGCGACGCCAACCTCGCGGAGGTGTCGATCTACCTCAAGTCCGGCACCACGTCCCTGGTGCTGGCGATGATCGAGGACGGCTTCATCGACGCCGACCTGTCCGTCGAGGGGGCCGTCCGGGCCCAGCGCGCCGTCTCCCACGACCCCACGCAGCGCCACCATATAACCCACCCCCACGGCCGTCGGCACACCCCCCTTCACCAACACCAG
>CAZDAO010000698.1:0-2325 GCA_964503015.1 uncultured Nocardioides sp.
CGGCGTAGTGCGGCGTAGTGCGGTGTACTGCGGTGTAGTGCGGTGCATTCCGGTGTGTCCGGCGACCTCCCGCAGCGTCAGGTTCGACGTTTCTCGCGCGTCGGCGTCCAGCGGACGACGACGGGGCCGCCACCGGTACCTGTGGACAACGTTGTTTCTGGAAACCACAGCCGGGTAGTTCTTCGAATGCGCGTTCGGACATACCCGGCCGAGAGGCGGTATCCTTGCCTTGGCAGGTCGACCTGATCTGCTCGCACCACCCAGAACATGACGAGGCCCCGCGTCAGACATGGTCTGGATCGCAGGGCCTACGTTGTCTTACTGGCGTTGACATCGTAGCGACGTACGACAGTTTTATTCAACTTTCGATGCGTGTCTGAACTTGTAGATCCAGTCCTTGATTTCACGCGACGTCTCGTCTCGAGACAATCGCAAAGGATCTACAACGAAATGAGCCACAACAACGAACTTGCCGTACTGCTCGGCAACGGCGTCAGTATCGCCGCGAACAACGACCTGTTCATCCCCACGCTCACCCGTGACATCCGGGAGCGCTTCGAGTCCGAGGCAGACGGCGAGGCGCCCGACCGCGTCCTGGCGCGACTGGCGAACCGCGGTCGAGAGACCGGGGATCCGTACAAGGACTTCGAGGCCATGATCGGCCCGCTCGACCAGCAGAAGGACAACCTGCACGACCTCCGCGAACTCGCGGAACTCGTCGCTGGTGAGTCGAAGGCCCTGGGCCGCGCCATCACCACCATCGAGACGTTCGTGCAGAGCCTGCGTCGTCTCGGCGTCGGGCACGCGCTCGACATCATCGCGTCTAAGTCGGTGGCCCACTACGACCAGCGGCGCGTGGTGGAGAACTTCCTCCGCGACGTCGTGCACTCCGTGGACGGTCCGGTCACGGTCGGCAACCTCAACTACGACAGCCTGGCGATGGCTGGGCTCATCAATGTGGCCGGCTCGCAGATGTGCGACATGGTGTTCGGCTACAACCCGCGCAAGTTCGACGTCATGGACGACGGCTTTCCCATCGAGGGTGCCCGGATGCGCACGAGCCTGAGCGACTTCCCGTCGCGGCGGATCCGGCTGGTCCACCCGCACGGTTCCCTGACCTGGCTCCGCAACCCGGAGACCGGGCGCGTCTACCGCTTCGACATCGGCGACCTCCGCGACATCGACTACTGGGCGGCCTGGCGTGACGGGAAGACCGAGTGGGAGCCGCAGGTCGTGCTCACCAACCAGTCGGCCAAGAGCGATGTAGTCGCGCGGGCGCCGTTCAACCTCGCGTACGAGGTCCTCGCCGAGCGCCTCAAGACGGCCGACCGGTGGCTCATCGCCGGCTACTCCTTCCGTGACGAGTGCGTGAACCAGATGCTGGCTCGCGTGTGGGCGGCGCGAAAGGAGGCCCCGGACGTCATGGTTGTCACCCACGGTGATGGCCTGACCGAGGACGTTGTCCTCGAGGCGCTCGGCTACAACGACTTCATCGACCCCGAGGTGGAGGAGTTCCTCACGATCTGCCGCTGCGGTGTCGAGCACGCCTCGGCATGCGGGCAGTGGTCCGGGTGGGCGGGCAACCCCGACTCCATGAGCGCCTGACCGGATCTGACGGCGTACTGCGCGAAGACGCCGTCTCCGGAACGAGGAACGCCCCAGACCATGTCTGGGGCGTTCCTTGCGCTTCCTGACGGATCTCGGACTGTGATCCGTTTGTCCTTCGATCGTCCTTCTTCATCTGCGTTGGGGTCCGCTGAGTTGCCGCGCCTCCGCCCCTGGCATTCCTAGGGGTCTGACCTGCGGTTTTGCTGTCGGTGAGCGAACTGGTGAGCAGGTGCACAGCAGGCACCCTTGAAAAGCCGGGATGGTGAGCGAACTGGTGAGCGAGGTGGTGAGGATCCGGCCCTGAGGTGGCTCCTCCGGAACCACCTACTCGGAGGACCACCATGACACTCTCCATCCCCGACCCCCGCCCGACCTGCCCCTCGCCTCTCCTCGACGGGGCGCCGACGCCGCACCCCAGCTCGCCCCGCCTCCCAGTGCCCGGTATCCAGGTGCCGCGTATCCCGGTGCTATGTCCACCATCGGAGGGCACCACACCCGAGCAGCGTGCCGTCCAGTCCCCGCTCTCAGCTTCGGTGCTGCGAACCGTGGCCCGGTCAGACAAGTGGACGCAGTGGCAGTCCCTTGACCAGCGTCTCGGCCTGTTCGCCAGTCTCGACGACGCCCGCCAGGCATGGACCCGGCGCGACCCACGCTGCTACCGAGTCGTCGCAGCACTGACTGCGCTTGGGTCGCGGCGCGGAGGTGACGACGATGATG
>CAZDAO010000699.1:0-2320 GCA_964503015.1 uncultured Nocardioides sp.
TACGCCATCGCAACCTCCTCAAGAGAGGTGTTGCACTAGCCCCTTGAACTCAAGGCGGGTGGGGCAGCCGTTTCCCGCTGGACTACCCCACGACGGGGGCGACATCCCCCGCGCAGGTGGCAGGCTGGCCCCATGATGATCCGACCGGCCGAGCTGGCCGCGATCAAGGCCGGCACCGTCGACCTCGCCTTCCGCCGGTGGGCGCGGCCGCGGGTGGTGGTCGGGACCCGGATGCGCACGGGCGTCGGGCTCGTGGAGGTCACGAGCGTCGAGCAGGTGAGCGTCAGCAGCCTGCGGGCCGAGGACGCCAGGCGGGCCGGGGCACCCTCGCTCGCAGCACTGAAGCAGGCGCTGGCGGCGCGTGCCGAGGACCCGGCCTGGCGGATCGGGCTGGCGTACGCCGGTCCCGACCCGCGCGAGGAGCTCCGCTCACGGGTGCCCGACTCCGCGGAGATCGCGGAGATCAACGCCCGGCTCGACCGCCTCGACGCGGCGTCGGCCCACGGGCCGTGGACGCGCGAGACGCTCGACCTGATCGATCGCAACCCCACCGTTCGTGCGCCCGACCTCGCCGCCGAGGTGGGCCGCGAGACGGCGGACTTCAAGAAGGACGTGCGCAAGCTCAAGGAGCTGGGCCTGACCGAGTCCCTGGCCATCGGCTACCTGCTGTCGCCTCGCGGCGAGGCGGTCGTGGACGCCGGCCTGCCCGAGCCGCGCGTGCGGGCGCCGCGCGAGCAGGGGACGCCCCTGCCGCGCTCGATCGGCGCGCCGGCGACGCGCGCGCTGCGCGAGGCGGGGGTCACCACGCTCGAGCAGGCGTCGGCGTACTCAGCCGAGCAGCTCGCGGCGATGCACGGCGTCGGACCGATCGCGATCGCGCGGCTGCGTGACGCGCTGGCCGAGCAGGGGAGCGGGCTGGCCGGGGGCTGACCGGCAGTACCTCAGAGCGGGGCACCGTCGCAGCAGTTGGCCTTCATGTGGCAGTGCGGGCACAACCATCGTGTGGAGATGGGGTCGAACTCTTTCTCGCAGTAGTCGCACGGCATGGGCGCGACGCTAGTACGCCGCACCCACCAGGGTCGTACGACACTCGGGTGAGGCCGCGGCTCGCCGGGCGAGGACCGGGTCAGTGCGCCAGCAGCCCCACGCCGAGCGCCCCCATGACGACGGCGATCGCCGAGTCGAGCACCCGCCAGGCGGTCGGGCGGGCGAACAGCCCGCGCAGGAGCCGCGCTCCGTAGCCGAGCCCGAAGAACCAGGTCAGGCTCGCCACCAACGTGCCGACCAGGAACCACCAGCGGTCGGCGCCGAAGCTGTTGGCGACGGTGCCGAGCATCAGCACTGCGTCGAGGTAGAAGTGCGGGTTGAGCCAGGTCAGCGCGAGGGTCAGCAGCACCGCTCGCCCGGGGGTGAGTGCGGTGCCCTCGCCCGCCTCGAGCTTCGTCGGCTGCCAGGCACGCATCGCGGCGTGGATGCCGAAGGCGATCAGGTAGAGCCCGCCGAGCATTTGGGCCACCGGCAGGACGCCGGGCCAGCGCTCGAGCACGACGCCGAGGCCGGCCACGCCGGCGGTGATCGCCACGACGTCGGACAGCAGGCACGTCAGCACGATGGGCAGCACGTGCTCGCCGCGGATCCCCTGGCGGAGGAGGAAGGCGTTCTGGGCGCCGACGGCGACGATGAGGGCGAGTCCGGTCAGCAGACCGGTGAGGACAACCTGGAACATGCTGACAACGGTAGGACGGGGAGGCCCTTCACTCCAGCGAACGATTATGACGAATCATTAGCAGGTCTAAGTATGATGGTGCTCACGCAGTCGACCGTCGTCTTTTCGAAATCGTGGGATCCCGCCACGATGTGGTCCCGCTCACATATCGTCGTGCCGGCTGCCACCGCCCGTGACCGCATCTGCCAAGGAGCTGAGCGATGCACCGTGATGCCAGGAGAGCCGTCGGGCTCGCCACGATCCTCGTCGTGGCCCTGACGGCGTGCGGCGCGTCGGCGGACGACACCGGGGACGCCGAGGGTGCTGCGGCCCAGTCCGAGAAGGAGCAGCTCCGCACGATGGTCGACCAGGTCGACGCGATGAAGGTCGTCGAGTGGCGCGGACAGCTCCTCACGGCCAACCCGGACAGCGGTGGCAAGCAGATCCTCGAGCTGAGCGGCCGGTACGACCCGGGCTCGGGCGCCAGCACCCTGGCCATGGACTCCGTGCTCGACGGGGAGGCGCAGCAGGTGGACTACGTCGTCGTCGACGGCCGCACCTACTTCAACAGCGACGACTGGGGCGTCGGCGCCGAGGACTGCTACGTGGACATCA
>CAZDAO010000700.1:0-2313 GCA_964503015.1 uncultured Nocardioides sp.
CCGGCGCGCGCACGCGTCACACTGACCGACATCAGCTCGCGGGCGTGGGAGCATCCCGCCGACCGGGGCGCGCTCGTCGCGCTGCGTCGGCTCAAGGGCTTCGACGTCCTGCTCAAGACGATGTCCGGGGTCTTCCGCGAGCGGGCCTGGCGGCTCACCCTGCTCGGCTCCGCGGTCCGGGTCGACGAGCGCCAGTTCTCCCGGCTGCACCGGATCCTGGCCGAGGTCGGCCAGAGCCTCGACGCCAGCGACCTGCCGGAGATGTACGTCCAGTCCGACCCCACGCTCAGTGCCGTCACCGTCGGCATGGACAAGCCGATCATCGTGCTGTCGTCCGGCCTGGTGCACCACCTCGACGACGACGAGCTCCGCTTCGTCATCGGTCACGAGCTCGGCCACGCGATCAGCGGGCACGCCGTCTACCGCACGCTCCTGGTGCGGTTGCTCGGGCTCGGCGGCCTGCTCAGTGCGATCCCCGGTGGTGCCCTCGGCATCCGGATGGTGACCGTCGGCCTCCTCGAGTGGTCGCGCAAGTCCGAGCTGTCGGCTGACCGCGCCGGCGTCCTCGCCTGCCAGGACCCGACCGCCGCCCTGCGCTCGCACATGAAGCTGGCCAGTGGTGGCACCCTCGAGGAGCTCGACACCACCTCCTTCCTCGCGCAGGGCGCCGAGTACGACGAGGGCGGCGACGTGCGCGAGTCGCTCATCAAGCTCTCGCTGCTCCAGCAGCAGTCGCACCCCTTCGCCGTCGTCCGCGCGACCGAGCTGCGCCGCTGGATCGACTCGGGCGCCTACACCGCGATCCTCGGCGGCACCTACCCGCGCCGCCAGGACGACGACGACGCCTCGGTGTCCGCGGCCGCGCAGGAGGCGGCAGCGAGCTACGGCGAGGTCTTCGACCGCACCCAGGACACGCTCGGCAAGATGGTCCACGACCTCGCCGGGTGGATGGGCACGGCGAGCACCTGGCTCAACGAGCGCTTCCGCCGCGGCAGCGAGAGCGCCTGACGCTCACCGACCGGTGACCGGCCCCTCGCCGGTGACCGGGTCGGCCGCGACCAGCGGCTCCTCCGGCACACCGTTGACCGCGGCGGGGACCAGTCGCTCCACCACGAGGGCGAGGACCGCGATCAGGCCGCACCCCACGACCATGGTCAGCACGTAGGGCGTCGACCAGCCCCGGTCGAGGACGAACCCGGCGAACAGCGGGCCGCCGATCGCGCCCGCCTGGAACGCGCCGGCGTTGACCGCGTTGTAGCGCCCGCGCAGGTGGTCGGGCGCCAGGTCGTTGGTGATGGCCGGGATCGTCGGCTGCATCATCGTCTCGCCGAGGGCGAAGAGGCCCATGTAGGCCAGCACGGCAGCCCCGGCCAGCGCGCCCGGCAGCACCCCGGTGGCGCCGAGGACGACGTACGACGAAGCCCAGATCGCGCACATCACCAGCATCACGCGGGTGCGGCGGTGTCCGGCGATGCGGCGCAGCACGAGGAACTGCAGCAGCACGATGACGGCGGTGTTGACCGCGAAGGCGAAACCGATGACGCGGGTCGAGACGTCGCCGACCTGGCGCGCGAACGCCGGGAAGCCGGCCTCCAGCTGGCCGTAGCCGACGAAGACGGCGATGAACGTCAGCCCCGTCATCCCCACCACGGCGGGGTTGCGGAGGATCGCGAGGTAGGAGCCGCTGGCCGCGTCGGCGTCGTCGGGCGCGGTGTGCTGGCCGGTCACGCGCCGCAGCGGGCCGAGGAGCAGTGCGATCGGCACGAGCATGCTGGCAGCGTCGGCGAGGAAGATCACCGTGAACGTGTGGGGCTGCGAGACGTCGGCGTAGATCCCGCCGATGATGCCGCCGACCCCGATGCCGAGGTTGACCAGGGCGAAGTTGATGCCGAAGTACTGCTGGCGGAGCTCGCCGGTGGTGACCGCGGCGATGAGGGAGTTGAACGCCGGCCACGACATGCCGAAGTTGATGCCGAGGAAGACCATCCCGAGCGCGGCGACGACGGGCGTGGTGGCGAAGGCCAGGACCACGCAGCCGACGAGCTGGCACGTGGTGGAGAAGAGCAGCACCCGCCGGGCACCGATCCGGTCGGTCAGCGCCCCGCCCGGGCCGGTCACAGCGAGGGCGACGACGGCGATGAAGGCCATCAGGGTGCCGGCGAGGTCGAGGGAGAACCCGCGGACCTCGTGGAGGTAGATCACCGTGAACGGCAGGGTGAGGCCACGCCCCAGGGTCTGGACGGCGACGGTCGAGAGCAGCCACCTCCCCTCGGGGGACAGCACGGTCCAGAACTGGCGCAGGGTCGCCGAAGA
>CAZDAO010000701.1:0-2307 GCA_964503015.1 uncultured Nocardioides sp.
CGTACATGATCTGGAGCTTGTCGGGCTCGCCGGCCACGGCCCGCATGAGCCACTCGCGCCAGGCCGACGCCTCCGACACGTAGCCGGCGCTGAGGAGGGTCATCAGCGTGAACGTGGCGTCACGCAACCAGCAGTACCGGTAGTCCCAGTTCCGGATGCCGCCGAGCTCCTCGGGCAGCGAGGTGGTGGCGGCGGCGACCAGCCCGCCGGTCGGACCGTAGGTGAGGCCCTTCAGCACGTTGAGCGAGTCCCGGACCTGGGTGGCCCACGGCCCGGCGTAGGTGTTGCGGGCGCTCCAGCCCAGCCACCAGCGCTCGGTGTAGTCGAGGGCGGCGCCGGCGTCCGGCGCCGGCGCCGGCGGCAGGTGCGACGGGAACGTCGCCAGTTCGAACGGGACGGTCTCGCCCGCGCTCACCTCGAAGCGGGCTTCGGTCCGGTGGTCCCGGCCGCGGGTCGCGACTGGCGTGTCGAGGCAGAGCCCCTCGGGGCCGGCCACCGCGAGGAGGCGGTCGCCGTCGCGGCGCACCCACGGCACGATCGAGCCGTAGTCGAAGCGCATCCGCAGGTCCATGCGCATCGGTACGCGTCCGGCACGGCCCTCGACGAGGCGGATGATGTTCGGGCGGTCGTCGCGGGGGACCATGAAGTCGACGAGCGTGACCGTGCCCTCGGCCGCGTGGAAGGTTGTCTCCAGGATGAGCGTGCCGGGGCGGTAGGCCCGCTCGACCCGCCGGACGGGCACGGCGGGCGCGAGCTGCCACCGGCCGTTGTCCTCGTCGCCGAGCAGCGCGGCGAAGCACGCTGGTGAGTCGAACCGCGGCGTGCACAGCCAGTCGATGGACCCGTCCCGGCCGACGAGGGCCGCGGTCTCGGTGTCGCCGAGCATCGCGTAGTCCTCGATCCGCGACGGGCTCATCGCCCGCCAGCATGTCGCGTCGAGGTGATCCCTGCCGGTGTCGTCGCGGCGATCACCGCAGGGCGATGGACGGCCCGTGCGGCGAGCGAGGGACGAGCGAGCCTTGATGGTGCGATGAGCGCTGGCGCGAAGAGCGATTCAAAGCGCGTCGATGACCTCTTCGAAGACCGAGAAGAGGGCCGGACGCTCGTGGCGCTCACGGGCGAGCACCCCGAGCCGCCGGCCGCGGTTGACCAGCTCGCGGGCCTCGCGGCCCGGCCAGGGACGGGGGAGGAGCTCGGGGGGCAGCAGCGGGTCCCGGCTGAAGCAGGCCTCGAAGTCGATCACGGTGGTGAGGGCGCCGGCGAGGAACTCGGCCTCGGTGAGGCGCTCCTGGCGCTGCCGCATGTCCGTCAGCGCCTCGGGGACCTCTTTGTAGTGGTCCACGAAGGCCTGGTACCGCCGGGCCAGGTCGTCGAGGGGCCACAGGCGGGCGGCCAGGGTGCGCGGGTCGCGCTCGCCGCCGATCTCGAGCTCGTCCGTGGTGGCGGTGGTGACCGCGTCGGCGACGCCCAGGCGCTCGGCCTCGGCGGCCACGACCTCGTTCCAGCGATGGGGGGAGACGTAGAGCCCGTTCTGGATCTGACCCGCACCGAGCGCGAACAGGCGCTTCACGAAGGCGGCCACGGCCTCGTCGTCGACGGGCGCCACGGCCACGAGTCGCCACCGCCGGTCCCAGCCCCGGCCGGCGGCGTCCTGCACGTACGCCAGCCGGGCCCGCTCGAGGGCGGCGTCGAGGAACGAGCGGCCCGCCTCGGTGGGCACGTACCGGTCGTCGTCCGCGGTGGTGAAGAGGCCCTCGTCGACCAGCAGTGCGAGCTCGGCACGGACCTGGGCCTCGGGCTGGTCGCAGGCGGCGGCGACCGGCAGCACCTCGGACGCCACGATGCTCCCGTCCTGGCCGGCCATCCCCATCACGAGGAGGCGGGTCGGGATGTGGTCGTCGGGTGCCCTGTCGCTCACGGCGCCGAGGCTAGTGGTCGCCGGTCGGCCGGCCTCAGGCCGGGGTCAGACGTGCAGCCCGCACTCGGTGCGGTCGCGTCCTGCCCAGCGGCCCGATCGGGGGTCCTCGCCGGGCTGGACCGGCTTGGTGCACGGCTCGCAGCCGATGGAGAGGTAGCCCTGGCTCACCAGGGGGTTCTGGATGACCTCGTGGTCGGCGATGTAGCCCGCGACGTCCTCGTCGCTCCAGGTCGCGATGGGGTTCACCTTTACGAGGCCGCGGAGGTCGCGCGCGACGATGGGGGCGGACTCGCGACTGGCGGCCTCCGTGCGGCGCAGGCCGCTCATCCACGCCGCCTTGCCCGCGAGGGCCCGGTCGAGCTGGCCGACCTTGACCGCCGAGCAGCAGT
>CAZDAO010000702.1:0-2306 GCA_964503015.1 uncultured Nocardioides sp.
GCCCGGCCTACGCCCAGCTCGTCAACGCCTACGAGACCGACCGGGCGCTCGACGCGGAGCCCGGGTCCACCGTCGACGAGGGGAGCCGACCGTGACCACCACGGCGACCTCCGGCACCCGGATGGACACCGGCGAGGACATCGGCGCCATCGCCACCCTCCGCCTCGGCCTGAAGTACTCACCCGAGCTCCGCGAGGGCATCGGGCTCACGCTCGTCCTCGCGGTCCTCGCCTCGTGCGGCCAGGTCGTGGTCCCGATCGCCGTGCAGCAGACCCTCGACCGCGGGCTCAACGGTCCCGACGGTCCCCGCTTCGACTACGTCGCCTGGATGGGCCTGCTCGCGGCGGTCGCGATCGGCGTGACCAGCTGGGCCTCCTACCTCATGACCAGCCGGCTCTTCACGACCTCGGAGCGCGGTCTGGCCACGCTGCGGACCAAGGCGTTCCGCCACGTCCACGACCTCCCGCTGCTCACCCAGAACACCGAGCGCCGCGGCGCCCTCGTCTCGCGGGTCACCTCCGACGTCGACCAGGTCAGCCAGTTCCTCGTCTTCGGCGGCCTGATCTTCGTGGTGAGCGTCGGACAGGTGCTCGTGGCGACGGTGCTGATGGTCGTCTACAGCTGGGAGCTGGCGCTGGTCGTCTGGCTGGCCTTCGCGCCACTGTTCTTGTCGATCCGCTGGTTCCAGAAGAAGCTCTCAGCCGCCTACACCGTCGTACGCCACCAGGTGGGCGTGCTGCTCGGCGCGATCTCCGAGCCGGTCGTCGGCGCGGCGGTGGTCCGCTCCTACGGCGTCGAGGACCGCACGCAGAAGCGCATCGACACCGCGATCCAGGACTGGCAGGACGCCTACACCCACGCCCAGACCTACACCGTGACCTCGTTCTCCCTCGGCGGCCTCTCGGCGGGCCTGGCCAACGCCGGCGTGATCGTGGTCGGTGTGCTCCTCGGCTTCACCGGCGACATGACCCCCGGCAAGGTGCTCGCCTTCGCCTTCCTGGTCACCCTCTTCGTCGGCCCGGTCCAGATGGGCACGCAGATCCTCACCGACGCCCAGAACGCCATCGCCAGCTGGCGCCGCGTGCTCGGCATCCTCGAGACGCCCGCCGACCTCGTCGACCCCGGCCCCGAGGGCGAGCAGCTGCCGCGGGGTCCCATCGACGTCAGGTTCAGCGACGTCACCTTCGCCTATCCCGACGGGCCGCCGGTGCTGCGCGACGTCGACCTGGCCATCGAGGCCGGCACCCGCGTGGCCATCGTCGGCGAGACCGGGTCGGGCAAGTCGACCTTCGCCAAGCTGCTCACCCGCCTGATGGACCCCGTCGAGGGCGCGGTGCTGCTCGACGGCGTCGACGTGCGCCGCATCGACGCGCGGTCGCTGCGTCGCAGCGTGGTGCTCGTCCCGCAGGAGGGATTCCTCTTCGACGACACGATCGCCGCCAACGTCCGCTACGGCAAGCTCGACGCGACCGAGGACGAGATCCGCGCCTCGGCGGTCGAGCTCGGCATCGACGACTGGCTGGCCGGGCTGCCTCGTGGGCTCACCACCCAGGTCGGGCAGCGCGGCGAGTCCCTGTCGGCGGGCGAGCGGCAGCTGGTCGCGCTCCTGCGTGCGCACCTCGCCGACCCCGACCTGCTCGTCCTCGACGAGGCCACCAGTGCCGTCGACCCGGCCCTGGAGATGCAGATCGGCCGCGCCCTGGAGCGGCTCATGCAGTCACGGACGTCGGTGACGATCGCCCACCGGCTCTCCACCGCCGAGGGTGCCGACGAGGTCATCGTCGTCGACAAGGGCCGCGTGGTGCAGCGCGGGCCGCACGCCGTCCTGGTCACGCAGGAAGGCAGCGTCTACGCCGGGCTGCACGCCAGCTGGGTGGCGCAGCACTCGCGCCAGTAGCCCGGGACGAGGCTCAGGAGGCCAGGACCTGGCTGATGAGCAGGTCGACGTCGAAGTGCTCCGACTCGGTGCCCGGGGTGACGACGGCCGCGGCGCGGGCCAGGAAGTCGTTGATGTCGGTGGAGCGCGCCAGGAGGACCAGGTGTCCGTCGGGCGAGCTGAGCTCGATGCTGACCATCGCGCGACCGGTGAAGCTCACGGCCGGGGAGACGTGCACGTCGCCGTCGCCGGTGGGGGAGTGGACGCCCCGCTCGAGCAGGTCGCGGCCGAAGGTCCACACGAGGTTGCCCTCGCCGGTCACGAACGTCATCGACACCGCGAAGGGGTCGCTGCGCCGGTAGCCGAGCACGGTGTCGATCTCGTGGCGGATGCCACGGTCGTCCATGCACTCGACGGTGATGTCCAACGC
>CAZDAO010000703.1:0-2304 GCA_964503015.1 uncultured Nocardioides sp.
GCCCACGGGGCGAAGGTCACCGCCCACTGCTTCGGCCACGGCGTGCTGCCCGGTCTCATCGAGGCCGGCATCGACTGCATCGAGCACGGCACCGGGCTGACCGAGGACCTCATCGACGCGATGGTCGCGCGCGGCACCCGGCTGGTGCCCACGGTCATGCAGCTCGACAAGTTCCCCGAGCACGCCGCCGCCGGGCAGGAGCGGTTCCCCGACTACGCCGCCACGATGACCGACCTCTACGCCCGGATGCCCGCCACGATCATGGCCGCCCACGAAGCCGGCGTGCCGATCTACGCCGGCTCCGACGGTGGCGGGATCAGCCGCCACGGCAACATCGCAGGCGAGATCGAGGCACTGGTGCGCATCGGGATGCCGGCCCACGACGCGCTCGGTGCCGCCAGCTGGCGGGCCCGCGAGTGGCTCGGCGTCGACGGCCTCACAGAGGGCGCCTCGGCCGACTTCGTCGTCTACGACCGCAACCCGGTCGAGGACCTGTCGGTCCTCCGCACGCCGAAGGCCGTCGTCCTGCGCGGCGTCACCCGAGGTCGATGACCTCCACCTCGGGCCCGGGCTCGTAGACCACCCGTGCGCAGTTGCTCCTGACCAGCTCCTCGCCGACCTCGCGACCGGTCCGGTGCTCGAGGACCCGCCGCCAGATCTCGTTGCGCCGGAACACCTCGCCGTCGAGGCGGAGGAACTGCTCGCCGCGCGCCTCCACCCGGTAGGTGTGCTCGGGACGCCCGTCGGCGCGCAGCTGGCCGTGGAGGTACCGGTCGCCGACCCAGACGCGGAGCTGGAACGTGTGCTCGGTGTCGTTGCGGACGACCAGGTCGACGTAGTTGTAGACGATGGAGCAGCCCACGCCCCATGGCAGCACCCGGCCACGGTCCGGGAAGGGGTCGAACGAGTGCTCCGACCGTTCGACCACCGTGAGCGGGGAGTGCAGGACCATCCAGTGGACGAGGTTCGCGAGCTGGCAGATCCCGCCACCCACGCCCGGCTCCGCGGTGCCGTCGGAGAGCCGCATCCCCTCGACGTACCCCTTGCGTCGCGTGCAGTTGCCGACCACCCGGTTGAAGGACAGGGTGTCGCCCGGCCGCACGAGGACGCCGTCCATCCGGGCCGTGGCGAGCCTGAGGTTGGTCACCTTGCTGTGCTGCAGGTGCATCAGGCCGGGGTCGAGCTCACGCAGCAGCAGCGAGCCGTGCTGCTTCACCCTCACCGGCAGGTCGGCGGTGTCGCGGTCGCGGGCCCACGCCACCCGTCCCGTCCAGGCGTCCTGCACCCACCGCGTACGCCGTCGCGCCCGGTGGACCGCCACTGCGACGGGGAGCAGCCAGGGGTGGCGCTGCGTCAGGCGCGGGGGAGCGGTGAGGCGCGCCGCGAGCTCGAGGGGGTCGAGGTGCCCGGGCTGCGCTGTGGTCATGCCCAGTAGACGCAGCGGGAACGCGCACGGTTGCGAGGCGAGGGAATCGGTTTGTGGCCGTCGTGCGCGCACGACGAGGATGGAGCCATGACGACCGCCGTTGACCTGTACCCGCCCTTCGGGCTGCGCGTGGTCGCCGGTCCGCTCGAGCTGCGCGGGTTGACCGACGAGCTGCTCGTCGAGCTGTGCGCCGTCGCGGAGGCGGGCATCCACGACCCCGACGAGATGCCGTTCTACTTCCCGTGGACCGCCGCGCCGGCCGGCGAGCTCGGCCGCAACACGGCGGCCTACCACTGGGGCAAGCGGTCCACGTTCTCGCCCGAGGACTTCTGCCTCGACCTGGCGGTGCTGCTCGACGGCAGGGTGATCGGCAGCCAGGGCGTCGCGGCCCGGCACTTCCCGGTCACGCGGACCGGCGAGACGGGGTCGTGGCTCGGGAAGGACTTCCAGGGAAGGGGGCTGGGCACCGCGATGCGCCGCGCGATGTGCGCGCTGCTGTTCGACCACCTCGGGTTCGAGGAGATCACCTCGGCTGCCTTCCTCGACAACCCGGCGTCGCTCGCCGTCTCGCGCAAGGTCGGCTACCAGCCCACGGCGGTGAGCAGGATCAAGCGGCGCGAGGGCGAGCTGGCCCTGAACCAAGGCCTGGTCCTCACCCCGGAGACCTTCGTCCGCGGCGACGTGCCGGTCGAGGTGACCGGGGCGGAGGCGGTGAGGTCGTTCATCGGTCTCGACCCGGCGTCGCGCTCGGCCGCGGGCTGAGGACCGGATTGGTCGTGCGCGGCGTACGTCTGGCAGAATCGTCCCTCGTGTCCTGCGGGCTCGGACCCTCTCATCCGAGCGACGCAGCGCCCATCGAGTGGCCGGACCCGGTGCCC
>CAZDAO010000704.1:0-2303 GCA_964503015.1 uncultured Nocardioides sp.
AACTGGTCCATGTCGACGTGGAGCACCCAGTGGGACACCTCGCCATTGTGGCCGAGCCGTCCGACACCACCCCTCGGGGCGCACCCGCCGGCACGCGAGCGGCGTACGGTCGCGAGCATGAGCAGCGACGACCGGACCGAGCCCGACCCCTACGCCGAGCACCCCGAGGAGTCGGTGTTCCCCGGCGCGGGCAGGCGGGTCAGCGACGAGGAGCGCCAGGCCGCGCTCGACGCCGAGCCCGGCGGCAACGCGACGGTGGGCGACACGGTCGACACCGACGCCCTCGACTCCCGCGCGCACGAGCAGGGACCGGGCTCGGAGGAGGTCGTCGAGCAGGCGCGCGAGGACTGACCGCGCCGACGGACCCCGCCGACGGACCCCGCCGCCGGATCCCGCACGGTCGGAGAACACTCGTGCCCGGTGCGATGGATCTTCGAGTCAGCCGGCTTTCGGCCAGTGCTCAGCCCAGGGCGTCGGTCAGCCCATCCAACAACCGGTCGACCTCGGCATCGTCGGTGTAGGCCGCGAGCCCGATGCGCAGGCCCGAGTCGACCGGCAGGCCGAGGGCCCGGAAGGTCTCGTGGGCGTAGAACGTGCCGGCCGGGACGAGCACGTCCTGCTTCGCGAGGAGCCCGTGGACGTCCGCCGGCTCGCGGTCGCGGAGGGTGAGGAACAGGGTCGAGGTGCGGTCGGCGGCCCGGGAGTGCAGGGTGACCCGGTCGCCGAGCGCGGCGAGGCCCTCCTCGATCCGGAGCCGCAGCCGGAGCTCGTGCTCCCCGATCGACGCGGCCGCCGAGACGAGCTGCTCGCGCCGGGTGGCGCCCGTGCCGAGGGAGGCGATGAGGTCGACCGCGGCCGTCACGCCGGCCAGCAGCTCGTAGGGGAGCGTCCCGAGCTCGAAGCGCTCCGGCACGGCGTCCGACGACGGCACGAGCTTGTCCGGATGCAGCGTCTCGAGCAGCGCCGGGTCGGCGACGAGCGCGCCGCAGTGCGGCCCGAAGAACTTGTAGGGCGAGCACACCGCGAGGTCGGCACCCAGGGCCGTGACGTCGGGAGCCGCGTGGGCCGCGTGGTGCACCGCGTCGACGTGCACGAGCGCGCCGACCTCGTGGGCCCGCTCCGCGACCATCGCCACGGGCGGCCGGGTGCCGAGCAGGTTGGACGCGGCGGTCAGGGCGACCAGCCGCGTGCGGTCACCGATCACGTCGAGCGAGGACAGATCGAGCTCGCCCGTCGCGGGGTCGAGCCGCAGCCACCGCACCGTCGCCCCGGCCCGCTCGGCCGCCTGGATCCACGGCCGGACGTTGGAGTCATGGTCGAGCTCGCAGACCACCACCTCGTCACCGGGCGACCAGGTCTTGGCGAGGGCCCGGGAGACGTCGTACGTCAGTGCGGTCGCGCTGCGGCCGTGGACCACGCCACCGGGCACACCGCCCATCAGGTCGGCCACCGCGGAGCGGAAGCCGGCGACCGCCTCCTCGGCGTTGCGCTGGCTGGTCGTCGCGGTGCCGCGCTGCGAGAGCGGGCCGGTCAGGGTGCGGGCGATGGCCTCGCCGACCACGGCCGGCGTCTGGGTGCCGCCGGGGTTGTCGAAGTGGGCGATGCCCGAGGCGAGGGAGGGGAACCCGGCACGGAAGCCGGCGACGTCGAACGACATGTGCCAGACGCTAGTTGGCGATGTGCACGACCGCGTCGCCGGAGTTCACCAGGGGCGCCTCGGTCCGGCCGATCACGATGCCGTCGCGGTTGGCGTAGACGGCGCGGAGCGTCTTGCCGAAGGAGTCGAAGAGGGTGCCGAGGCGTTCGCCGTCGCTGACCTTCTGGCCGAGGTGGGCGTCGAGGTGCAGGATCCCGGTCCGGCGGGCGCGCACCCAGCTGCTGGAGCGGCACTCCAGGCTGGGCTCGACCGGTGGCTCGTCGACCGGCTCGGTCATCCCGAGCGCGGCCAGCACACGGCGTACGCCGACGACCCCCGCCTCGACGGCGTAGTCGTCGAACCGCAGCGGCTCCCCGGCCTCGTAGAGCAGCACCTTCGCGCCCTGCTCGCGGGCGGCGTGGCGCAGCGAGCCGTCGCGGATCTTGGCGTGCAGCATGACCGGGGCCCCGAAGGCGGCGGCGAGCTCGCGGGTGCGCTCGTCGTCGAGGTCGGCGCGCACCTGGGGCAGGTTGCTGCGGCGGTCGGAGCCGGTGTGGAGGTCGATGCCGACCTCGCAGCCGGCGACGATCTCGCGCATGAAGAGGTGGGCGATCCGCCCGGCGAGCGAGCCGCGCGCCGAGCCGGGGAACGAGCGGTTGAGGTCGCG
>CAZDAO010000705.1:0-2293 GCA_964503015.1 uncultured Nocardioides sp.
CATGAAGTTCGACTCGATACTCGAGTCGACGTGTTTCCGGGTGATGAGGAACTGGCGCTGCGTCGTCAGGTGCTTCAGCGTGCCGATGTCCTCCTTGTGCCCACCCCACACCGCGTCGTCCGGGAACACCACGATCCGCCCCGACAAGTGGGCGTTGAACGCCCCGGTCAACTGGTTCCGGTTGTTGATCGAGAGGAAGTGCCGGCCCCACAGGCCGCCGAACGCCTCGACAAACAGACTCTTGCCCAGGCCCTGCTGCGAGCGCAGGACGAGCGCCTTCCCGGGCGGGTCGCCTGGCCGCTGCACGCAGTCGGCCAGTAGGTCGAGGACGTACTCGTACTTCGTGTCGTCGCCGCTACAGATGACGTGGTAGATGTGGTCGAGGTACCGGGGAATGAGCGCCGCCGGGTCGCTGACCTCGGCCGGGTCGCACGCGAACCCGCGCCAGATGTTGTAGTCGTCAGGGCCGACGTAGACGTTCGAGCAGGGCGGGGCGAACACGACCCGGTCGTACGTTCGCCGCTGCGGGTGCTCGAGCCACGCCTTCCCGAGTTTCTTCTTCCCGAGGTACCGGTTGAAGTACTTCTTGTCGAAGTCCTCGAACTTCTGAAAGTCGACCGCGTCACCCGGTCGCTGCGGTTCGGTGCCGACAACCATCGAGGCGCCGAGCTGCACGACGAAGTGCCGCTCGTTCATTTGCTCGATCTGGTCGATCTCCTCCTGGTGGTACCAGAGGGCGATGCGACCCACGATGGGAGCGCCGGCCTCGCCGAACATCTCCTTCAGGCTCGGGGCGCCCGTCGTCCGTTCGCCGCGCGCGTGTTTCTCGGCCGACTCGCGAGCGAACCGGGCGCGGTCCTCGGCCTCCTCGTCGCCGGCCAGGCGGGCGACCGCGCGCGTCAGCCGCTCGACCATCGCCGGGTCGATGCCGAACCGCGCCAGCATCCCGCCCACGTGGCCCGCTGCCTCGTGGCGTCGGCCCTCGGGCCAGTGCTGCGCGAGCAGCGCACCCGTGGCGATGAGCCGCACGGCGTCCGTCAGCGCCTCGATCGTGATGGGCAGCACGGCCTGTGTCGGGTTGACCCACGTGATGGGTTCGCCCGAGGCGTGAGTCGAGGGGGGCACGACGGTCTGCCCGCCGGTCGATCGGACCTCGACGAGGGTCGCGTTCTGGAGGTCTTTCCAGACGGCCGTCGACTCGGGGGCCGGTCCCTCGATGATCCGGTACCAGTAGTGACTGTGCGGGTGGGACGGGCGCCCGTGCATCCGCGTGACGGGCAGCAGTTCATGGGCGAGCGCCGCCGTCTCCCGGCAGTCGCAGTCGACGTCGACCAGGCCGCCGGACGCCGAGCCGAGTTTCACGCCGACGTTGTCGTCGGGACGAAAGTCGTCGGGCGTGAACGTGCGGGTCGGCCAGTCAGGGGCGTCGGGGCGCTTGGTGCCAGCGCGGACGGGCACCAGCGCCCAGCCCTGATCGATCAGGGCCTGAAGCTCGAGGGGTGAGGCCACCGGTTACCGGACGGACGTGACGTGGTTCCGATCGACCAGTTTCACCTGGCGGCCCAGGCTGCCGGTCGGGGTGATGAGGTGTATGCGCCCCTTGAACGGGCCGCTCGGCACGACGTAGACGGGCAGCAGGTCGCTGTGCTTGACGACGCCGGCCTTGAGCGCCGTCTCGAGGGTCTCTCGGTCTTCGTAGAGGACCGGCCGGGCGCCGGTGAGCAGGGTCTTGGCCTTCGTGAGGAGTGACTGGAACACAGGGAGCCTCCTGCGGAAACGAACGACCCCAGGCCGGAGGGGAGCACCGGCCTGGGGTCCGTGGCGACGATCAGAAGGGGATGCTGTCCGGGTCGGACGGGGCCGGGTCGACCTCATCCCGCTGGTCGGCGCGACCCATGAAGTCCTCCATCGAGGCGTAGTACCCCTCGCAGATCGACGCGACATCGGCCGGCGTCTTCCCGGCGCGGCCGATGACCGGCACGCCCGCCGGGCCCGACTCGAAGGTCTCCGTGGCCGTCGACAGGGTGAAGATGGCCGACCACGACGGGCCCTTCAGCAGGTTCAGCTGGCCGTTCAGACGCTTGGCCGCCTTCAGCTGGCTGCCCTTGAGCGACAGGACGGCGATCTCCTCGGTGTCCGGCAGGTACACGAGGTAGTTGTGGAACAGCGTGGCCGTCGGCTTGCTCCCGTCGGTGCCGAACTTCAGGCGGTCGTCGTCCAGCGGCACGTCCCGCTCGATGACCTTCAGGGTCTTCCGGTCGAACAGCACGGCGTTCTTCGCGTGCCGGATGAC
>CAZDAO010000706.1:0-2292 GCA_964503015.1 uncultured Nocardioides sp.
GCGCCGCGAGCACCCGGGTCGCGGCGGTGCAGTCCTGCGGCTCAGCCCTCCCGAGGCCGCCGAGACGACGGCGGCCGCAGGCGGCGACAGCGGGCGCCGGGCTCGGCGCGGGATCGGTGTCATCAGTGAAGGTCCTCCGCTAGGCCCGAGTCGCTCTGGTGGTCGTGCATGTTCCGGTGGTGCGCTCAGCTCTCGATGTTCGCCATGACGTGCTTGACGCGGGTGTAGTCCTCGAAGCCGTACATCGAGAGGTCCTTGCCGTAGCCGGACTTCTTGAAGCCGCCGTGCGGCATCTCGGCCACGCGCGGGATGTGGGTGTTGATCCTCACGCAGCCGAAGTCGAGCGCCTTCGACATCCGCATCGCGCGGCCGAAGTCCTTGGTCCAGACCGAGGAGGCCAGGCCGTAGTCCACGCCGTTGGCCCAGCGGACCGCCTCGTCCTCGTCGGTGAAGCGCTGCACGGTGATGACGGGGCCGAAGATCTCGTTCTGGATCGCCTCGTCGTCCTGCCGGAGGCCGGAGAGGACGGTGGGCTCGAGGAAGAAGCCGTCGCCGAGGTCCGTACGCCGGTTCCCGCCGGCCGACACGGTCGCGTGCGAAGGCAGGTTCTCGATGAACCCGCTGACGTGGGCGAGCTGCCGTGCGTTGTTGACCGGTCCGAAGAGGGCGTCCTCGTCGTCGGGGAGCCCGACCGGCGCGGAGCTGCGGGCGTAGTCGGACAGTGCGGCGACGAAGTCGTCGTGGATCCCGGGCGCCGCGAGCACCCGGGTCGCGGCGGTGCAGTCCTGGCCGGCGTTGAAGTAGCCGGCGATCGCGATGCCCTCGACGGCCGCCTCGATGTCCGCGTCGTCGAACACCACCACCGGCGCCTTGCCGCCGAGCTCGAGGTGGACCCGCGTGAGGTTCGCCGCGGCGCTCGCCGCGACCTCGGCGCCGGCACGCACCGAGCCGGTGATCGCGACCAGGCCGGGGGTCTTGTTCTCGACGACCAGCCGGCCGGTCTCCCGGTCACCGGTGACGACGTTGAGGGTGCCGGCGGGCAGGAACTCCGAGGCGAGCTCGGCCAGGCGGAGCGTGGTCTCGGGGGTGGTGTCACTCGGCTTGAGCACGACCGTGTTCCCCGCCGCCAGCGCCGGCCCGATCTTCCACACCGCCATCAGCAGGGGGTAGTTCCACGGCGTCACCTGGCCGACGACCCCGATCGGCTCGCGCCGGATCCAGGACGTGTGGCCGGCGAGGTACTCCCCGGCGGCCTTGCCCTCCAGCACGCGTGCCGCGCCGGCGAAGAACCGGAGCTGGTCGACCATCGGCGGGATCTCCTCGCTCGCGGTGAGCGCCTTGATCTTGCCGGTGTTCTCCGACTCGAGGGCGATCAGCTCCTCGGCGTGCTCCTCGATCGAGTCGGCGAACTTGAGCAGCGCCTGCTGGCGCTCGCTGGGCGTCGTACGGCCCCACTCGCCGAAGGCGCGCTGCGCGGCGTCGTACGCCGCGTCCACCTCCTCCGCGCCGCTGACCGGTGCGTGCGCCACGACCTGCCCGGTGGCGGGGTTGACCACGTCGCTCGACGAGCCGGATCCGGAGTCGACGTAGGCGCCACCGATGAAGTTGCGCAGCGTGCGTGGGCTGGTCACGTGAGTCCTCCCGGTCGAGTGCGGTGAAGGGAGATTAGGACGACTGGCGGGCGAATCTCCATACCTACGACCAAAAGAAACTGCGGGAAACGCAGAACTAACCTCCTCAGATTGCGGAATCCGCGTTCAGGGAGTTGCAAGGAAGCGATCCGCACAGCACCATGGGCGCCATGAGCGAGCGAAGCGAGCATGCGCATGAGTGACGGTGCCGTGCGGCTGGACGCGACCGCGAAGCGGATCATCGAGCTGCTCCAGGAGGACGGCCGGATCTCCTACGCCGCCATCGCGAAGGCCGTCGGCCTCTCGGAGGCAGCGGCCCGTGCCCGCGTCCAGAAGCTGCTCGACTCCGAGATCATGCAGGTCGTCGCCGTCACCGACCCGACCCAGGTCGGGTTCACCCGGCAGGCGATGATCGGCGTGCGCACCGAGGGAGACCCCGGCAAGGTCGGCGACCTGCTCGCCGAGGTCGACGAGGTCGACTACGTCGTCACGACCGCCGGCAGCTTCGACCTCCTCGTCGAGGTGGTGTGCGAGGACGACCCGCACCTGCTCGACGTCATCCGACAGGTCCGCGAGCTCGAGGGAGTGGTCTCGTCGGAGACCTTCGTCTACCTCAAGCTCAACAAGCAGCACTACAACTGGGGCACCCGATGAGCACCGA
>CAZDAO010000707.1:0-2291 GCA_964503015.1 uncultured Nocardioides sp.
CGCCGGGGTGCGCGGCCTCGAAGTCGTCGAGGAGCCGCTCGACGTACGCCTTCTCCCGGCAGTACGCCGCGCCGCTGCTGCCGTCGGTCTCCCAGGTCTCGTCGACCGGGACGTCGTGGTCGACCGGCGAGTACGCCGCCACCGACGAGGCGCACACCACCGTCCGCGTGCCGGCCCGGCTGCACGCCTCGAGCACGCGACGGGTGCCGACGACGTTGCTGTGCCAGGTCACCTCCGGGCGGTGGGTCGGCTGGAACCGCCAGGCGAGGTGCACGACGGCCTCGGCCCCCGCCACGTGCGGGAGCAGGTCGTCGGTCCCGACATCGGCGGCCACCCACTCCACGGACCCCTCGTCGATCGGACCGGACGGCCGGCGGCGGGCGAGCGCGCGGACCCGGTGGGCGCCGCCCGTCGAGAGCTCGCGAAGGGTGGCACTGCCGAGGTTGCCGGAGGCTCCGGTGACGAGGACGACCATGCCCCAGCCGTACCCCGGGCTCGTGCGCGCATGCGGGGGCGGCAGCCGGGTACGGTCGGGGCTCCCGAGGAGAGGACTCCGTGATGACCCAGGACGACACGCAGCCCGACATGCCGGAGGAGGCCGGGGCGCCCCAGCCGGCCGACCCGTTCGAGCCCGAGGCTCCCGCCCACGTCGACCCCGACCCGGAGACCACGGCGCACCACGACGACGACGCGGAGGCGGTCGTCGACGGCGCCGACCCGGCCCCTCCGCAGCCGAGCTGACCGGCGCCGGCGCCGGCTACTCCTCGACGCGCTCGAGCAGGAACAGCGGGATCAGCCGGTCGGTCTTCACCTGGTAGTCGGCGTACGTCGGCCAGGTGGCGACCGCATGCTGCCACCAGTCCTCGCGCTCCGCCCCGCTCAGCTCGCGCACGCGGTAGGTGTGCTTCTCCGCCTTGTCCTGGAGGTCGACCTCGGGGTGGGTGCGGAAGTTGTCGGCCCACGCCGGGTCGTCGTCCGCGCCGCCCTTGGAGGCGACCGCGAGGTACTTCCCGTCGCGCTCCACCCGCATCACCGGGTTCTTGCGCAGGTTGCCCGACTTCGAGCCGACCGAGGTGATGACGACGACCGGGTACTCGCTGCCGCGCAGCGTGCCGGCGCGCTCGCCGTCGGAGGCCTCGTACTCGGCGACTTGGTCGCGGACCCACTGGGCCGCGCTGGGGACGTAGGTGCCAGTCAGTGCCATGCCTGCCACAACACCACGGCTCCGGGTGTTCTTCCTACGCCCGCCGGGGTAGTCCAGTGGCGAGCTGTCGTCTCGGACCGCCCACGGCGACAGCTCGCCACTGAACTACCCTCCGCAGCATGAGTGCGATCGAGGGCGTCAGCGAGATCTTCGACCCGGAGGCGTGGGACGTGGTGCCCGGCTTCGAGGACCTCACCGACCTCACCTACCACCGCGCCCGCGAGCACGGGACGGTCCGCATCGCCTTCGACCGCCCCGACGTGCTCAACGCCTTCCGCCCGCACACCGTCGACGAGCTGCTGCGCACGCTGGAGCACGCGCGTACGTCGGCCGACGTGGGCTGCGTGATCCTCACCGGCAACGGCCCGAGCGCCAAGCACGGCAAGTGGGCCTTCTGCACCGGCGGCGACCAGCGCATCCGCGGCCGTGCCGGCTACCAGTACGAGGACAAGGCGATCGGCGCCGACGAGACCGGGGCCGAGGAGCCGTCCGTCATCGACAAGGCGAAGCTCGCGCGCCTGCACATCCTCGAGTGCCAGCGCCTGATCCGCTTCATGCCGAAGGTCGTCATCTGCGTCGTCCCCGGCTGGGCCGCCGGCGGCGGGCACAGCCTGCACGTGGTCTGCGACCTCACCCTCGCCAGCCGCGAGCACGCTCGCTTCAAGCAGACCGACGCCGACGTCGGCTCCTTCGACGGCGGCTACGGCTCGGCGTACCTCGCCCGCCAGGTGGGCCAGAAGTTCGCCCGCGAGATCTTCTTCCTCGCCGAGGAGTACGACGCCGAGACGATGCACCGGATGGGTGCGGTCAACCGGGTCGTCGCGCACGCCGAGCTGGAGAAGGTCGCGCTGGAGTGGGGCCGGAGGATCAACGGCAAGTCGCCGACCGCGCAGCGGATGCTCAAGTACTCCTTCAACCTCCTCGACGACGGGCTCGTCGGCCAGCAGCTCTTCGCCGGCGAGACCACCCGCCTGGCCTACATGACCGACGAGGCCCAGGAGGGACGCGACCAGTTCCTCGAGAAGCGCGACCCCGACTGGTCGCCGTACCCCTGGTACTACTGATCTGACGCGTTCGCGCAGGTCAG
>CAZDAO010000708.1:0-2291 GCA_964503015.1 uncultured Nocardioides sp.
GAGGCCTTCGCCAAGCTGAGCGTGGAGCGCGACCTCTCGCTCGTGCTGGTCACCCGCCCCGAGCCGGGCGGTCGCACCGAGCAGCTCATCGACCAGCTCGGGATCGCCGACCGGGTCGAGTTCGTCAACGGGGTCAGCGACGAGGAGCTGGTCCGGGTGATGGGCTCGGCCGAGGTCGCGTGCGTCCCCTCGCTCTACGAGGGGTTCTCGCTGCCGACCGCCGAGCTGATGGCCTGCGCGACCCCGCTCGTCGGGTCCCGCGCCGGTGCGATCCCCGAGGTCGTCGGTCCCGACGGCGAGTGCGCCGACCTGGTGACCCCCGGCGACGTCGGGGAGCTCGAGCAGGCGCTCGCGGCGCTGCTCGACGACCCCGAGCGTCGTACGGCGATGGGCGCGCGCGGCCGCGCCCGCGTCGAGGAGCTGTTCAGCTGGCGTGCCGTGGCCGAGGCCACCGCCGCCGCCTACGAGGAGACGATCGCCGACTACCGGCGCGAGAAGGAGAGAGCCACCAGTGCTGACCGTTGACTTCGACCGCCTCGGACTGCGACCGGGCGAGCGGGTGCTCGACATGGGCTGCGGCGCCGGCCGCCACGCCTTCGAGATGTACAAGCGTGGCGCCGACGTCATCGCCTTCGACCAGGACGCCGACGAGCTCGCGACCGTGCGCGAGTGGTTCGCCGCGATGCGCGAGGCGGGCGAGGTGCCGGCCGGCGCCGAGGCTGACGTGAAGGAGGGCGACGCCCTCGCCCTGCCGTTCGCCGACGGCGAGTTCGACCGGATCGTCGCGGCCGAGGTGCTCGAGCACATCCCGGCCGACATCCAGGCCATCCACGAGCTGGTGCGGGTGCTCCGTCCCGGAGGCACCCTGGCCGTCAGCGTGCCGCGGTGGTTCCCCGAGATCGTGAACTGGAAGCTGTCCGACGACTACCACAACGTCGAGGGTGGCCACATCCGGATCTACACGCAGGAGGAGCTGGTCGACAAGGTCACCAAGGCGGGGATGACCCTCACCGGCAAGGACTACGCCCACGGCCTGCACGCGCCCTACTGGTGGATCAAGTGCGCGGTCGGCGTGACCAACGACGACCACCCGCTCGCCAAGGCCTACCACAAGCTGCTGGTGTGGGAGATCATGGAGAACCCCCGGGCCCTCCAGCTCGCCGGCAAGGTCCTCGACCCGCTGATCGGCAAGAGCATGGTGCTGTACTTCACCAAGCCCGCGACCGGGCCGGCCGCCGCGGACGCATGAGCACCACCCCGGCGATCGAGGACATCCTCACGCGCAGCCAGGTCGAGCAGACCGCCGCCACCATCGCCGCCGCCCAGGAACCGTCCGGTGCGATCCCGTGGTCGGTCGGTGAGCACACGGACGTCTGGAACCACGTCGAGTCGGCGATGGCCCTCGTCGTCGGCGGCCAGCGCGAGGCGGCCGAGCGTGCCTACGCATGGGTCCGCGCCACGCAGCGCGCCGACGGCTCCTGGCCGATGAAGATCGTGGGTGGCGTCGTCGAGGACCACTCCGGCGAGACCAACATGTCGGCGTACGTCGCCGTGGGCGTGTGGCACCACTGGCTGGTGCTCCGCGACGAGGCCTTCGTCCGCACGATGTGGCCGACGGTGCGCCGGGCGCTCGACTTCGTGGTGTCGATGCAGCTGCCCTTCGGCGGCGTCGCCTGGTCACAGGAGTGGCACGACGGCGTCCCCGCGAAGGTCAACGAAGCGGCCCTGCTCGCGGGCTCGTCGAGCATCCACCACGCCCTGCGGGCCGGTGTCGCGCTCGCGGACCTGATGGGCGAGCCGCAGGTCGAGTGGGAGCTCGCCGGTGGGCGGCTCGGCCACGCCCTGCGCGAGCACCGCGACCTGTTCCTCGACAAGTCCACCTTTTCGATGGACTGGTACTACCCGGTCCTCGGCGGCGCGGTGCGCGGGGAGGCGGCCCACGTCCTGCTGGCCGAGCGCTGGGACACCTTCGTCGAGCCCGGCCTGGGGATCCGCTGCGTGTCCACCAACCCGTGGGTGACCGGCGCGGAGACCTGCGAGCTGGTGCTGGCGCTGGAGGCGATCGGCGACCGGGAGCGTGCGCTACGGCTGCTCGCGGACATGCAGCACCTGCGCACCGACGAGGGCTCCTACTGGACCGGCTATGTCTGGCCCGACGAGGTCAACTGGCCCCACGAGCAGACCACGTACACCGCCGCTGCCGTCATCC
This sequence comes from uncultured Nocardioides sp., assembly GCA_964503015.1. Lineage (GTDB taxonomy): Bacteria > Actinomycetota > Actinomycetes > Propionibacteriales > Nocardioidaceae > Nocardioides. Next base: position 2,210 of record CAZDAO010000708.1, read on the forward strand.
TGGCCGCCGACGCGCTCGCCGACGCCACCCCCGGCGCGGACATCATGCGAGGCACCACGCTGGCGCCGGACTTCGCCGAGAT
>CAZDAO010000709.1:0-2291 GCA_964503015.1 uncultured Nocardioides sp.
ATCTCGCTGTCCGACCTGCTGGTGTTCGGCAAGCGGGCCGGGGAGGACGCAGCGGCGTACGCCGCCTCGGGCGCGCGCCCGACGATCGCGGAGGCCGACGTGAAGGCGGCGCAGGCCAGCGCACTCGAGCCCTTCGAGGTCGCTGCAGGTCCTGGGGGAGGCGGCGAGAACCCCTACACGATCCAGCACGACCTGCAGCAGTCGATGAACGACCTGGTCGGCATCATCCGCACCGCCGCGGAGCTCGAGGCCTCGCTCGCCGAGCTCGAGACGTTGAAGGAGCGGGCCGCCGGCATGGTCGTCGAGGGGCACCGCCAGTACAACCCGGGCTGGCACCTCGCCCTCGACCTGCGCAACATGCTGCTGGTCAGCGAGTGCATCGCGAAGGCGGCGCTGGCGCGGGAGGAGTCGCGCGGCGGCCACACCCGTGACGACTTCCCGGGCCCCGACCCGGAGTGGGGCTCGAAGAACCTCGTGCTGTCGCTCAACGCCACCGGTGACGGCGTCGACATCGCCGAGAAGCCCCTGCCCGTGATGCCCGACGAGCTCCGCCAGCTGTTCGAGGACAAGTGAGGGGACGGCCATGGCCTACGACCTGAAGATGCGTGTGTGGCGCGGCGACGCCGAGGGCGGCGAGCTCACCGACTACACCGTCGAGGTGTCCGAGGGCGAGGTGGTGCTCGACGCGCTGCACCGGCTCCAGGCCACCCAGACCGGTGACCTGGCCATCCGCTGGAACTGCAAGGCCGGCAAGTGCGGCTCGTGCAGCGCCGAGGTCAATGGCCGGCCCCGGCTGATGTGCATGACGCGCCTGTCCGACTTCGACCCCGCCGAGACGATCACCGTGACGCCGATGCGGACCTTCCCGGTCATCCGCGACCTCGTCACCGACGTGTCGTTCAACTACGAGAAGGCGCGCCAGCTGCCGTACGCCGAGCTCGGCCCGCGCGACGCCGACGGCAAGCGCCGGATGATGCAGGTCGACGTGGAGCGCGGGCAGGAGTTCCGCAAGTGCATCGAGTGCTACTTGTGCCAGGACGTGTGCCACGTGGTGCGCGACCACGAGGACAACAAGCAGCACTTCGCCGGCCCGCGCTTCTTCATCCGCTACGCCGAGCTCGACATGCACCCGCTCGACACCCACGACCGCCGCAAGCTCGCGCAGGAGGCCGCCGGTCTCGGGATGTGCAACATCACCAAGTGCTGCACCGAGGTCTGCCCCGAGGGCATCCACATCACCGACAACGCCATCATCCCGATGAAGGAGCGGGTGGTGGACCGGAAGTACGACCCGCTCGTCTGGCTCGGCAACAAGATCGGGATCCGCAGCAAGGACGGCGACGGCCGCACCGAGGTGTGACGAGGGCTCAGGGGTTGGTCAGCACCCCGTCGCGGTAGAGCTCGTAGCAGTCGCCGACCGCGACGTCGTCGGCGTCGAGCCGGACGATCTCGGAGTCCGCACCCTGGCAGTGGACGGTGTCGACGCCGCCGCCCTCGGCGTAGACCTCGAATCGCTCGGCACCCTCGGTGAAGACCACGTCCTCCCCGGCGCCCGGCCAGACCGAGACCTGACCCGCACGGCCACCCCGGAAGGTGTCGTCGCCGCCGTTGCCGCGCAGGTAGAGGTAGTTGGCCGACCCTGCGTGCAGCACGTCGTCGCCGCCCTGACCCCTCAGGAGGTCGTAGTTGGCCGAGCCGGATCCGGCGTGCAGGAAGTCGTCGCCCGGCCCGCCGTCGAGCCCGTCGCTGCCCGGGCCACCGAAGAGCCGGTCGTCGCCTGCGCTGCCCCAGCCGAGGTCGTCGCCGGGGCCGAGTCGGATCACGTCACTGCCACCTCGGCCGCGCACCTGGTCGTTCCCGCCACCGGCCTGGACCCGGTCCGCGCGGGGCGTCCCGCTGATCTGGTCGCTGTGTGCCGTGCCCCGGATGAGGGCGGCGTGTGCGGCGGTCGCTCCCGTGGCCAGCAGCACGACGCATCCGGCCGCGGCGAACGTCGTCCTGACGCGAGTACGAGTCACTCTTCCCCCTGGTCGATGACCTCCCCTCGAGGTCGCGCGCCGACCCTAGCGTGAGAGGTATCCCATAGGACCAGCCGGTGCCGCCCGCGTGACCGTCGTCCTATCCTGCGCACATGAGCGACCTCCCAGGTGATCTCGACGGTGGACTGGACGAACCCGAGGAGCTGCAGCCCGAGGAGGGGTCGCTGAGGCTGGTGGGCGAGCGCGACACCTACGGTGCCGCCGCGTGGGAGACCGCGACCGCGGCCGTGCTGCGCAAGGCGCGCCGCCTCG
>CAZDAO010000710.1:0-2290 GCA_964503015.1 uncultured Nocardioides sp.
TCGAACCGGAACGTCGTCATCGCAGCGACGCGAGCCAGTCGTGCTCGGCCTCCGGGAGCACCTGCGCACCGAGGAAGACCTCGGCGAGCTCGCGGTCCCCCATCGCGGCGCGGAACAGCATGGGCACCGTCAGGCCGTGGCCGGGACGGTGCACCACCTCGATCGGGTCGCCGCGGTCGATCACCCCGGCCTCGCGGACCGCGAGGTAGGCGCCGGTGCGACCGCGCTCGGCGAACCGGCGTACCCAGCGGGGCTCGCGCATGTGCGCGGCGAAGGTCGCGCACGGGATGCGTGGCCCGCAGACCTCCAGCAGGGTCAGGCCGACGCGCCACAGCTCGCCGACCTCGGCGTCGTCGACCTCGAGGCCCCAGGTCGTGAGGTTCTCCCCGAACGTCCCGTCGGGCAGGTCGCGCCCGAGCTCGCGGCCCCAGCGGTCGAGCTCCTCCCGGGCGACGGCGTAGACGGCCTGCGTCGCGCCCCCGTGGTGCTTGCGGCTGCCGATCTCGTCGCCGACCACCCCGCTGCCGAGGCCGCCGCGCTTGGGACCCGGGTCGCGCACGGCGATCCGCTCGACCGGGCGCTTGCGGATGCCCGTCGGCCGGCGTACGCCCTCGACCGGCTCGAGCCGACCGGCGTTGACGGAGAGGACGGTCGCGAGCACGGCGCCACGCTAGCCGTCGGAGCGGCCCGCCGTCCTCTCCATTGCCGCCGCCCGGATGCGCTCCAGGGTCTCTCGCATCCCCTCGCGCAGCCGCTCGGTGAAGACGCGCTGCCCTCCCATGAAGGCGTCCGTGAGGTCCAGCGCGAGCTCCGAGAGCCCGTCGGGTGCCTCACGACGCTCGACCAGACGGGTCCCGCCGGGCGAGGGCTCCAACGTCAGCGACCACACCGCCCAGTTCTCCTCGATCCGGAACGCGACGACCCGCTCGGGCTCGAGCCGCACGACCTCGCCGTGGGTGGTCCACTCCAGGTCCTCGCCCTCGACGTTCACGTTGCGGAAGCGGGTGCCGAGCGCCACCTCCTCCGCCCCGTCGAGCAGCTCGGAGGTGCGGACCTGGGGGCTCCATTCGGCCATCCGTCGGGGATCGCGCACCAGCTCCCACACGACGGCCGGAGGCGCCCCGACCTCGACCTCGACCTCCAGCAACCGGTCGAAGGGCCGGACCCTGTCCTGCTCCACGCTCATGCCTGCTCCTCTTTGCGTCCGATCGGTCGTCTTTCGGTGGGCAGCGTACGCACACGGCGAACTATGCGTCCAGTCGGTCGTCTAGAGTGGCGGCATGGCCTCCACCACCGACGGACGACGTCTGCGCGGGGAGCGCACGCGTCGCACGGCGGCCCGCACCGCCGCCGACATCGCCACGACCCACGGCCTGGACTCGGTGACCGTGGGGACGCTCGCCACGGCCACCGGCCTGAGCAAGAGCGGGATCCTCACGGTCTTCGGGACCCGCGAGGCGATCCTGGTCGCCGCCGTGGCCGAGGCGCGACGCGTCTACCTCGCGCACGTCGTGGCACCGGTCTGGCACCACGAGCCGGGACGCGACCGGCTCCACGCCCTCCTCGACGCCTGGGTCGACCACCTCCGCGCCCGGGTCTTCCCGGGCGGCTGCTTCATCAGCGCGACCTCGGCGGAGTTCGGTCATCGCGACGGCCCGGTGGCGGAGGCCGTGCGGCGGCTCAAGCGCGAGTGGCTCGACCTGCTCGAGGCGGACCTCACCGTGGCGGGCGCGCGCTCGCCGCGCGACGACGCGTTCGCCGTCGACGCGCTGCTGGTCGCCGGCAACGTCCGCCGGGAGCTGTTCGGCTCGGACGACGAGCTCGACCGCGCCCGCCGGCTGGCCGGCGCCGTGGTCGACGCGGCCGGCTGAGGAGGCGTCAGCTGTCGCCGGTGTGGCAGACGGCTTCGATGTTGTTGCCCTCGGTGTCGCGGACGAAGGCGCCGTAGTAGGCCTCGTGGTATTCCGGCCACAGGCGCGGCTCGTGGAGCGACTCCGCCCCGGCGGCCACGGCCTCGGCGTGGAAGGCGCGCACGGTCGCCGCGTCGGGGGCCCGGAAGGCGATGTGCACCTCGCGGTTGTCGCCGATGCCGTCGAAGGTGCTGAGCCAGAAGTCCGGACCCTCAGTGCCGTAGCCGATGGCCACGTCGAAGTCCATGATCCGCCGGTGGCCGAGGACCCCGAGGACCCGGTCGTAGAACGCTGCTGCCCGCTGCAGGTCGGTGCAGTTGATGCCGAGGTGATCGATCATGCGCCGATCCTGTCAGCGCCCACCGACAGCGCAGGGGGAT
>CAZDAO010000711.1:0-2287 GCA_964503015.1 uncultured Nocardioides sp.
ACCACCGCCGAGGTCGAGGCGGAGATCGTGCGCCTGCACTACGCCGAGCACTGGCGGGTCGGGACCATCGCGACCCAGCTCGACCTGCACCCGGACGTGGTCAAGCGCGTCCTCGGACTCGGCATGGCGAAGACGCCGTCGCTGATGAAGCCGCGCATGGTGGACCCGTACCGCGAGTTCATCGACGACACGCTTCGGCGCTACCCCAAGCTGCTCGCGACCAGGCTCTACGACATGCTCCGCGAGCGCGGCTTCCGCGGCGGTGTGCGGACCTTGCGCGAGCACGTCGCACTGGTTCGTCCTCGTCGACGTCGCGAGGTCTACCTGACCACGGAGACGCTGCCCGGCGAGCAGGCCCAGGTCGATTGGGCCTACGTCGGCAAGCTGCCGTTCGCTGGCGGCGAGCGGCAGCTCTGGCTGTTCGTGATGGTCCTCGCGCATTCGCGCGCGATGTGGGGCGAGTTCGTCCTCGACCTCTCCGTCCACTCGCTGTGCCGGTCGCTGGTGCGCGCCTCGGCTGCCCTGGGCGGCGTTCCGCGCCAGTGGCTCTTCGACAACCCGAAGACGGTCGTCCTCGAGAGGGTCGGCACCGCTGTGCGTTTCCACCCGACGCTGCTCGCTCTGTGCGCGGCGATGCGCGTCGAGCCGCGGCTCTGCGCCGTCGCGCGACCCCAGCACAAGGGCAAGGTCGAGCGAGCAATCCGCTACCTCCGCGACCGCTTCCTCGCCGGCCGCAGCATCCCCAGCGTCGCCGAGGGCAACCGTGCGCTGACCCGCTTCATCGCCGACATCGGCCACGCCCGACCGCACCCCCGGCTGGCGCCGCGCACCGTCTCCGACGTGCTCGACGACGAGCGACCTCGCTTGCTGCCGCTGCCCGAACCGTTGCCGGCGACCGACCGCATCGAGCCGGTTCCCGTCGACTCGCAGGCGTTTGTGCGGTTCGACACCAACCGCTACTCGGTGCCCACGTCGCTCGCCGAGCGCACGCTGACGCTGGTCGCCGACGACCGGTCGGTCCGCATCCTCGACGGCAAGGCGGCGGTCGCCGAGCACATTCGCTCGTGGGGCAAGCGGCAGAACATCGAGGTCGCGGCCCATCGCGACGAGCTGGTCGCGGAGCGCAAGGCCGCGCGCGACTTGAAGGGTCGCGACAGGCTCCGCTCGGTCACCCCGGGCTTCGATCGCGTGCTCGAGCAGTGGGCGCTCGCCGGCCGCAGCCTGGCGATCCGGGTCACCCGGACCATCAAGCTGCTCGACCTCTACGGCGACGACGTGTTCGCCGCCGCGGTCGCCGATGTGGTCGCGCGCGGACTCACCGACGTCGGCGCGATCGCGATGGCCTGCGAGAAGCACCGCAAGGACCGGCGCCGGCCCCTCCCCGTCGAGCTGGTGCTGCCCGGTCACGCCGACGACACCGAGGTGATTCCGCACGCCCTGGAGACCTACGATGAGTGACGACGGCAACGACCTCGCCGACCGCCTCCGCCGCCTCGGCTTCCGCGTCGGCAAGGACGCCCTGGCCGCGTTCCTCGCCCACGTCCACAAGAACCGCCTCGGCCCGACCGAGACACTCGAGCAACTCTCCGACCTCGAGGAGCGCAGCCGCGCCGCGGTCAACCTCCAGCGACGGACGCGCAGCGCCTGTCTCGGCACCTTCAAGGCACTCGACCGCTTCGACTGGAACCATCCGGAGAAGATCGACCGCGCCCTCATCGAGCGTCTCGTCGAGCTCGACTTCGTCGACCGGGGCGAGAACGTGCTGCTCAAGGGAGGCAGCGGCCTCGGCAAGACGACCATCGCGCAGAACCTCGGCGTCACCGCGCTCGCCGCTGGCTACACCGTCCGCTTCGCGACGCTCGCGACCGCACTCGCCGACCTCCTCGGTCAGGAGTCGGTGCCCGCCTTCGATCGCCGCATCCGTCGCTACACACAGCCCGACCTGTTGATCCTGGACGAGCTGGGCTACCTGCCCTGCGACAGTCGCGCCGCCGACATCCTCTACAACATCATCAGCCGCCGCCACGAGCGCGCCTCGACGGTCATCACGACCAACCTCGCGTTCAAGCAGTGGGGCACCGTCTTCCCCGGTGCCGCGTGTGTCGTCGCCCTCGTCGACCGCTTCGCCCAGCACTGCCACCGGGTCGAGATCCTCGGGCCGTCCTGGCGCGACAAGCACCGCCTCGACCCGGACGACCGCCCGCCGCCCCCGTCCAACCGTCCGCGGCGCAAGCGCGCGTAGCCTCGTCGACCGCCAAGACGCGACGGATCCGGACTGCCGTCTACA
>CAZDAO010000712.1:0-402 GCA_964503015.1 uncultured Nocardioides sp.
CGGACCCTCTCATCCGAGCGACGCAGCGCCCATCGAGTGGCCGGACCCGGTGCCCCCACCTGGGAGAAGGTCGCTCACCCACGACAATTTCTGAGGAGACACCACAAACGTGGCCGTCAAGATTCGCTTGAAGCGCCTGGGCAAGATCCGGGTGCCGCAGTACCGCATCGTCGTCGTCGACTCCCGCAAGAAGCGCGACGGCAAGGTCCTCGAGGAGATCGGCAAGTACCACCCCAAGGAGGAGCCGTCGCTCATCGACGTCGTCTCCGACCGGGCGCAGTACTGGCTCGGCGTGGGCGCCCAGCCCTCCGAGGCCGTCGAGGCCCTGCTCAAGGTGACCGGTGACTGGCAGAAGTTCAAGGGCCTGCCGGGCGCCGAGGGCACCCTCAAGGTCAAGGAGCC
>CAZDAO010000712.1:412-2287 GCA_964503015.1 uncultured Nocardioides sp.
ATAGGACGCGCCTGACGCTTTGCCTTAGCCCAAGGGTGCCGCCACGACCGACACGAAGCAGGCCGAGAAGAAGACCGAGGAGCCGGCTGCCGCCGAGGCCCCCGCCGAGGTCCCGGCGTCGGAGACCCCTGAGGGTGCCGCTGACGCCAACGCCGACCTGGAGAACGTGACGGCCGAGGACGCCGGCAAGAACACCTCCGGCGTCGACGCGGACAAGCAGGCCTGATCGTGCTGGCCGAGGCGCTCGAGCACCTGGTGCGTGGCATCGTCGACCATCCCGACGAGGTCACTGTCCGCGACAAGCAGCTGCGTCGTGGCTCGATCCTCGAGGTCCGGGTCCACCCCGACGACCTCGGCAAGGTGATCGGCCGCAACGGCCGCACCGCGACGGCCTTCCGCACCGTCATCTCGGCCCTGGCGGGCCGCGGCGGTGCGCGCGTCGACTTCGTCGACACCGACCGCCGCCGCTGAGCTCGGCAACGCTCCACGACGGGCGTCACCCCTTCCCGGGGTGGCGCCCGTCGCTGCGTCTCCGGGCGGCCGCGCGGGGGGTTGGCGCGACGTCGTCGCACCGGAGGTGGCGGCACCCGACATCTGGACGGACCGAGGTGGCGGCACATCGCACCCCCGGTCCCGTTCGAAGGTCGTCTGCCGCCACCCTCGTCCTTGAGTCGCTGTGAGACTCAACGTCCACGGAGCCTTGAGTCGCTGGGAGACTCAACGTCCAGTGGCCCTTGAGTCGCTGTGAGACTCAACGTCCAGTCCCTCTACGCTGGACCGCGTGAGCGAGGAAAGCGTGGCCGGCATCGACGGCGGCACGAAGGCCGACATCGAGGTCGTGGTCGGCCGCATCGGCAAGCCGCACGGCATCCGCGGGGAGGTCACGGTCGACGTACGCACCGACGAGCCCGACCGGCGCTTCGCCCCCGGCAGCGTGCTGCGCGCCGAGGCACCCGCCGGCGCCGACCGCCGGCCGTCCGCCCTCACCGTCGCGCGTGCCCGCTGGCACCAGAGCACCCTGCTCGTCACCTTCGAGGAGCTCACCGACCGCAACGCCGCCGAGGCCGCCCGGGGCACCGTCCTCCACGCCACGATCGCCCACGACGAGGTTCCAGAGGACCCCGACGAGTACTACGACCACCAGCTCGTCGGCCTCGACGTGGTCGACCTCGACGGCACCCGCCTCGGCACCGTCACGGCGCTCGTGCACGGCTCCGCGCAGGACCTGCTCACCGTGCGCACCCCGGACGGCCGCGACGCCCGCGTGCCGGTCGGCAGCGCCCTCGTGCCGGAGGTCGACCTCGCCGCCGGGCCCGTGGTCGTCGCGGGTCGGCCCCGCCTCGGCTCGCCCTTCCCGGACGAGGGCGAGCCCGGGGCATGAGGGTCGACGTCGTCACGATCTTCCCCGACTACCTCGCGCCGCTGGGGCTGAGCCTGCCCGGCAAGGCCCGGGACAAGGGGCTGCTCGACCTCCAGGTCCACGACCTCCGCGACTGGACGACCGACCGGCACCGCACCGTCGACGACACGCCGTACGGCGGCGGCGCCGGGATGGTGATGAGGCCCGAGCCGTGGGGCCGGGCACTGGACACGGTCGCGCGCGGCGCGACGATCGTGTTCACCACGCCGAGCGGTGAGCCCTTCACCCAGTCCGTGGCGGAGGAGCTGAGCGGCCACGAGCACCTCGTCTTCGCCTGCGGCCGCTACGAAGGCATCGACCAGCGCGTCGTCGAGCACGCCGCGACGATCGGCACGGTGCGCGAGATCAGCCTCGGCGACTACGTCCTCAACGGAGGGGAGGTCGCCGCGCTGGCGATCACCGAGGCCGTCGTCCGGCTGTTGCCGGGTTTCATGGGCACCCCCGAGTCCCTGGTC
>CAZDAO010000713.1:0-2279 GCA_964503015.1 uncultured Nocardioides sp.
GATGATCAAGGCGGACGCCTTCCGTGGGTGTACGTACGGCAAAACAGTAGCCAGCGATCGGTGCCCGCGAGGGTGCGTTGCGCAATGTCAGGCCGACGATCGAGGTGATTCAGACGGCCGGGCCCGTCGCAGGGCGCGATCGAACACGGCCACCGTGCGCCGGGCCGCCTCCGCCCAGTCGCCGACGAGGACCGGTTCCTGCGGGCCGACGGGCTCGCGCAGGGCGTCGATCCAGTCGCCGAGGGTGGGGGCCACCAGCCGTGCGTGGCCCTGCGCCGTCTCGGGGATCGACCCGCACTCGGAGGCGATGACGGGGCAACCGCACGCGAGCGCCTCGGCCACGGGCAGGCAGTACCCCTCGTCCAGGGACGGGGTGGTGAAGGCGCGCGCACCGGAGTAGAGCGCCGCGAGCTCGTCGTCGTCGACGCCTCGTGCCACGACGACCCGGTCGCCCTGCAGCCGAGCGGCATCGGGATCACCCGTCACGAGCACGAGGTCGGCGTCGACGCCGCTGGCGCGGTGAGCGGCGACCAGCATGTCGAGGTTCTTGTGGGGCTTGGCGTTGCCGGCGTAGAGGAAGTAGTCGCCGTGCAGGCCGTGCCGTGCCCGGGCGGCCCGGACCTCGGCGTCGGCGCGCGGGGTGAAGGCATCTCCCGCGCCCTCGCCCGACACCGCCGTCTTGGCGCCGACGCCGTCCCCGTAGTGCCGGATGACGTCCTGCCTCGTCCACTCGCTGACCGCGATGACGGCTCGCGCGGCATGGAGGTTGCGGCGGAGCAGGGAGCGGTAGACGCGCTGCTTGGCCCACGACGCGTCACCGGGGTGACGGTGGAGGATCAGGTCGTGGACAGTCACGACGTAGGGGGTTCGTGACACCACGGGCGCGTTGAAGTGGGGGTAGAACGCGAGGTCGCAACCCGTCTCCCTGACGATCCGCGGGAGCCGCACCTGCTCGGCCGCGGAGTAGTGCGCGATGTCGGCGATCGCGGTCCGCACCGGGAGGTCGATGTCGGGTGCGCTCCGGGTCAGCACGACGTAGTCGTGGGAGCCCTCGTCGACGAGCGCCTTGACGAGGTGACGGGTGTAGTTGGCGAGGCCCGTGCCCGTGCCGAGGAAACGGCCATCGATCGTGATCAGGGCCATCGGGCGTCCCCAGAGAACGCGCGCGGGACGATCGACATGGCGCTAGTGTGGCATCGCTCGTGGGAGGGGGGCGCGTGGAGCAACCGCTCGGAGCTGCTGCACCCCAGCTCACCGTCATCATCTGCGTCCGCAATGGCGCATTGCTCATCCCTCGCCAGCTGAGGGCGTTGGCGGATCAGCGGGCCGCAGCCACGTGGGAGGTCGTGGTCGTCGACAACGGCTCGACGGATGCAACCGTCGCCGTGGTGCGTGACCTGGCTCCACTGCTCCCGGTGCCGGTCAGGGTCGTCGACGCGAGCGCGCGCGCCGGGATATGTCACGCGCGCAACGTCGGCGCGTCGGCCGCCCGAGGTGCGCTGCTGGCCTTCTGTGACTGTGACGACGAGGTGGCACCGGGTTGGGTCGACGCGGCCGTCGCGGGGTTGCAGGACCACGACGTGGTGGCCGGCGGACTCCGCGAGCTCGACTCGGAGCCAGGTGCTGCGCCGGCCGAGATTGCCGGCGGGGCCTTCGTGCAGGCGAGCTTCGGGGGAGCGGTCATCGGCTGCAACTTCGCCGTGCGCAGGGACGCCTACTTCGCCATCGGCGGGTTCGACGAGTCGCTGCCGCCCTACGGTTGCGACGACGTCGAGTTCTCCCTGCGCGCCAACAAGGCGCAGCTCACCGTCGCGAAGCGGGACGACATGGTCGTCCACTTCCGGCGTACGACCGGCACGCGCGAGCTGCTGCGCAAGACCTACCTCTCGGCGCAGGCAGAGGCGCTGGTGTGGCGTCGGCATTCCGACCGCTACGCACACCTGGTCAGACCCGGGGTGATCGTGCGCCGGGCGCTGGCCGCCGTTCCCGCAGCGGTCGCGAGCCTCGTCGGCGGTAGCCCTTCCCGCGTGGTGGCACGCCGTGTCGTCACCCGCTGTGGAAACGTCGTCGGCTACTGGCGGCTCGTCCGGAGGGACGAGACGGGCCCCGTGCTCGTGCACGCCCCGCTCCCGACCCGGGAGGCCTGAGGCCAGGACCGCTGCGGGGAAGGCAGATGCGACCGGGCGTGCCTCAGCCCCGCGAGAGCAGGCGCTCCGCGAGGGCGACGTCGAGCTCGGTGTCGATGTCGATGCCCTCGTCCTCGTGCATCACGAACAGGC
>CAZDAO010000714.1:0-2279 GCA_964503015.1 uncultured Nocardioides sp.
CGTCGATGACCGACAGCGCTTCGACGGCTGCGGCGCGCGCGACGAGGTCGGCCACCGGGTTGATCGTGCCGAGCATGTTGGACACCCACGTGAAGGCGACCACCTTGGTGTGCTCGTCGACCAGCTGGTCGGCGTTCGACAGGTCGAGGTGGCCGTCGTCGGTCAGCCCGAACCAGCGCAGCTCCGCACCCGCCCGCTCGCACGCCAGCTGCCACGACACGATGTTGGAGTGGTGCTCCATCTCGGTGATGACGACGTTGTCGCCGGGGCCGAGGTCGATCGTACGGGCCAGCAGGTTGAGCGCCTCGGTGGCGTTCTTGGTGAAGATCACCTCGTTGCGCGACGGCGCGTTGAGGAACGCCGCCACCTTGTCGCGCGCGGCCTCGTAGGCCTCGGTCGACTCGGCGCCGAGCTGGTGCATCGCCCGGGCGATGTTGGCGTTGTGGCGCTCGAGGTGGTCGACCATCGTGTCGATGACGACCTGCGGCTTCTGCGAGGTGTTCGCGCTGTCGAGGTAGACCAGCGGCTGCCCGCCCGCGAGCGTGCGCTCGAGGATCGGGAAGTCCTTGCGGATCACGTCGAGATCCGGGAGCAGTCCCTCCATCAGTCTTCCTTCCGTGTCAGCCGGCGGTTGAGGTGCGAGCGCAGCGAGCTTCGAAACCTCAGGCGTTGGCCTTGAGGTACTTGTCGTAGCCCTCAGCCTCGAGCTGGTCGGCGAGCTCCTTGCCGCCGGACTCGGCGACCTTGCCGTCGACGAACACGTGGACGTAGTCGGGCTCGATGTAGCGCAGGATGCGGGTGTAGTGGGTGATCAGCAGGACACCCTTGCCCTCGCGCTCGCGGAAGCGGTTGACGCCCTCCGAGACGATCTTCAGCGCGTCGATGTCGAGGCCGGAGTCGGTCTCGTCGAGCACGGCGACCTTGGGGTCGAGCAGCTCCAGCTGGGCGATCTCGTGGCGCTTCTTCTCGCCGCCGGAGAAGCCCTCGTTGACCGAGCGCTGGCCGAACGACGAGTCGAGGTTGAGCCGCTCGAGCGCGCCGTTGACGTCCTTGACCCAGGTGCGCAGCTTGGGCGCCTCGCCGTCGATGGCGGTCTTGGCCGTCCGGAGGAAGTTGGACACCGAGACGCCGGGGACCTCGACGGGGTACTGCATCGCGAGGAACAGGCCCGCGCGGGCGCGCTCGTCGACCGACAGCGCCAGGACGTCCTGGCCGTCGAGGGTCACCGAGCCGCTGGTGATCGTGTACTTGGGGTGACCCGCGATCGAGTAGGCGAGCGTGGACTTGCCCGAGCCGTTGGGACCCATGATCGCGTGGGTCTCGCCCTCCTTGATGGTCAAGGTGACGCCCTTGAGGATCTCCTTGGGGCCGTCCTCGGTCTCGACGGTGACGTGCAGGTCGGTGATGACGAGCTTGTTCATGCGGGGGTGACTCCGTTCAGGGTGGTCTCGGTGTCGACGTAGACGTCGGTGCCGCGTACGTCGACGGGGAACGTGGCGACCGGCTCGGTCGCCGGGAGGTTGGTGGGCTTGCCGGTGCGCAGGTCGAACATCGACCCGTGCAGCCAGCACTCGATCTGGCAGTCGACGACCTCGCCCTCGCTCAGCGCGACCTCGGCGTGGCTGCAGACGTTCTCGACGGCGAAGACCTCGTCACCGTCACGGGCGACGGCGATGTCGTAGCGGCCGAGGGTGACGGCGAGGGCCTGGTCGGTCGGGACCTCGTCGAGCGAGCAGGCGCGTTCGAAGGCCATCAGGACCCCGTCTCGAAGACGGTGTCCTTGAGGACGTTCTTGGCGAGCTCGGCCTCGACCGTGGTCAGCAGGCGGTCCTCGATGGACGGCACGCCGACCTGGCGGATCAGGTCGTTGAAGAAGCCGTGCACGACCAGTCGCTGCGCCTCCTTCTCCGAGACGCCGCGCGACTGGAGGTAGAAGAGCTGGTTGTCGTCGAAGCGCGCGGTCGCGGAGGCGTGCCCGGCACCCTCGATCTCGCCGGTCTCGATCTCGAGGTTGGGGATCGAGTCGGCCTGGCAGCCGTCGGTGAGGACCAGGTTGCGGTTCTCCTCGTAGGTCTCGATGCCCTCGGCGACCTTCCGGATCAGCACGTTGCCGACCCACACCGTGTGCGCCTTCTCGCCCTGGAGCGCGCCCTTGTAGACGGCGTGCGACTTCGTGCGCGGGGCGTTGTGGTCGGCGAAGATCCGGTGCTCGATGTGCTGGCCGGCGTCGGCGAAGTAGAGGCCGAGGAGCTCCGCGGAGCCGCCCGGGCCGTCGTAGG
>CAZDAO010000715.1:0-2245 GCA_964503015.1 uncultured Nocardioides sp.
GCCGCCGGCATTGGTGGCGAGGTTGCCGCCGATGGTGCAGCTGCCCTCCGAGCCCAGCGACATCGGGAAGAGCCGGTCGGCCGCGGCCGCCGCGGCCTGCACGTCGGCGAGCACCACACCGGCGTCGACCGTGATCGTCCCGGCGACCGGGTCGACGTCGTGGACGGTGCGCATGCGGCCGAGCGACAGCACGACCTGGTCGCCGCTGGCGTCCGGCACGCTGCCGCCGACCAGCCCGGTGTTGCCGCCCTGCGGCACGATCGGCGCCCCTGCCCCGTGGCAGGCCGCGACGACGGCGGCGACCTCGTCGGTCGAGCCGGGCCGGACCACCGCCAGCGCCCGGCCGGCATGCACCCCCGTCCAGTCGACGACGTACGCCGCGACCTCCTCGTCGGAGGTGAGGACGTGGGTGTCGCCGACGGCCTCGCGCAGCCGGTCGAGCAGGTCGGTCACGGGTGTCTCCTCGGTGGGTGGGGGTGCTCAGCCGAGCACGGATGTCAGTCTGCGTCGAGCCGGCGAGCCCTCGTGCCGCGGGCGATCTCGGTGCCGAGGGCGTCGAGCCTCTGGTCCCAGAGGACGCGGAACCGTTCGACCCAGGCGTCCACCTCCTGCATGCCGGTGGGGTCGACGGCGTAGAGCCGGCGGGTGCCCTCGGCACGGACGGTCGCGAACCCGTTGTCACGGAGCACCCGCAGGTGCTGGCTGACCGCCGGCTGGCTGATCCCGAACTCGGCGCCCACGACCGCGGCGACCTCGCCGGCGCCCGTCTCCCCCTCGGCGAGCAGCTCGAGGATGCGACGGCGCACCGGGTCGCCGAGGACGTCGAAGGCGTGCACGCTCAGGCCGGAGGCTCGGCGCCGGTGTAGAACGCAGCGGTGCGCTGCGCGGCGGCGCGGGAGGCCTCCGGGTCGCCGGAGGTGGCGGCGTCCGCCTCCCCCCACCGGGTGGCGGATCCGCTCATGAAGGACCGGCCGTCTGCCGACGCGCCCCAGCCCTCGACCTCCTCGTGCGGGATCGGCGCCCCGGTCGCGAGGTGCTGCGCGAGCCCCATCAGCCCGAGCTCCCAGCCGACGCCCACCGCGCCAGGCCCGTAGGTCGCCATGTGCTCGTTGCCGCGCACGTCGGCCGCGTGGCGCAGCGTCAGCGTGGCGCCGTCTGCGGCCTCCTCGAGGTGGACGTCGACCCACGACGTGTCGCCGGCGAACTCCCAGGTGATCGCGAAGTGCTTCGGCTCGTCGCACGCCAGCACCTCGCCGCCTGCGTTGTTCTCGACCTGGAACCGGCCGCCGAGGCGGAGGTCGCCGGTCACCGGCGCGAACCAGCGGGGGATGCGCTCGGGGTCGGTGACCGCATTCCAGAGGTCGCCGACGTCGGTGGGATAGGTCCGGGAGGCGACCACGACCTTCACGGGCGTGCCTTCGTGGGTGCTGTCCTCGACGGCGCGGGTGACCGCGCCCAGGTGCTTGGCTACGTCGAACATGCAAGCAGCGTTTCATGTCGGACTTATATAAGTCAAGAACGAAAAAGAGGTCGACGGAGCCGTCCCGGCCGAGCCCGCTGGAGAAGACCCGTTGACGCGGTCCTCGACTGAGGGTCCAGGTAGCCGCGCGGCCGCCGCGGTGCCATCGTGGAGTCGTGACAGCCAGCCTCGACGCCGGCCATCTCGTCGTGGGCGCAGGTGCGACGGGCCTCGCGTTCACCGACGCGCTGGTCGACCACTCCGACGCGCGTGTGGTGCTGGTCGACCGGCGCTCGGGGCCGGGTGGGCACTGGCGTGAGGCCTACCCGTTCGTCCGGCTGCACCAGGCCTCGGCCTTCTACGGCGTCGCGTCGACGCTCCTCGGTGGCGGCCGCCTCCAGGAGAGCGGGCCGGAGCGGGGGCTGCAGGAGCGTGCGTCGCAACCGGAGATCCTCGACTACTTCGAGCGCGCCCTCGCCCGGCTCGAGGCGACCGGTCGGGTGCGGTTCCTGCCCGGCAGCGAGTACGTCGACGGCGCGGTGGTGTCGCTGGCCACGGGCGAGCGGCAGGCGCTGCCGGCCGGCTGCCGGGTGGTGGACGCCCACCACCTCGCGCCGACCATCCCCGCGGAGGTGCCGCCGCCGTTCGCGGTGGACGGCGCCCGGGTGGTGCCGGTCAACGACCTGGCGCGCCTCGAGGAGTCGTCGAGCCAGTACGTCGTCGTCGGGTCGGGCAAGACCGCGACCGACGCGATCGTCTGGCTGCTCCAGCGCGAGGTGGATCCGG
>CAZDAO010000716.1:0-2244 GCA_964503015.1 uncultured Nocardioides sp.
AGATCGCCGCCCAGACCTCCGGCCACTCCATCCTGGTCTCGGGCTTCGCCGTGGCAGCCGCCATGTCGGGCCTGTTCCTGGTCGACTTCGTCACCTTCACCTCGCTGGCGACGGGCGCGATCATCGTGGTCGCGGTCGCGGTGGTCGGCTCGATCACCGTGCTGCCGGCGCTGCTGGTCACGCTCGGCCGCTGGGTCGACCGCCCGCGGGTGCCGCTGCTGTGGCGCGTGAACCGTCGCGTCGGCGCCGGCGGGATCAGCCGTCGCATCCTGGCCCCGGTCGTACGCCGTCCCGCGCTGGCACTCGTCGGCTCGGTCGCCGCTGCGACGGCGCTGGCCGTGCCCGCGCTGGGCATGACGATGCACGGCGCCACCCTCGAGACCCTGCCCGCCGACATCCCGGCGGTGGAGACGATGCGTGACGTCGCGGCCGAGTTCCCCGGGGAGGGGACCACCGTCACGGTGCTCGCGGAGGGCTCGGGCTCCGCCGCGGCGTTGCGCGACCTGGCCGCGACCGCGACCGAGGACGGCAGGTTCGCCGAGGTGACGGACGGGCTGGCCACCTCCGCGGACGGCGGCACCTCGGCCCTCACCCTGGCCCTGCCGTGGTCGGACTCCGACGACCGGACCGGCGACGCGATCACCGACCTGCGCGAGTCGACCGCGCCCGCAGCGCTGGAGGGCCTGCAGTGGGCCGTCGGCGGGGACGCCGCGTCCAACCTGGACTTCGACGAGCACCTGTCGGACTGGATGCCCGCGGTGATCGGGTTCGTCCTGCTGCTGACGCTGGTGATGATGGGCGCCGCGTTCCGCAGCGTGCCCCTCGCGCTGGTCTCCACCGCGCTCAACCTGGTCTCCGTCGGCGTGGCCTTCGGGGTGCTGACGCTGGTCTTCCAGCACGGCTGGCTCGAGGGAGCGCTCGGCTTCACCAGTCCCGGCTTCGTGATCGACTGGATCCCGCTGTTCGTGCTCGTGGTGCTGGTCGGGCTCTCGATGGACTACCACGTCTTCGTGACCGGGCGGATCCGTGAGCTCGTCGGCCGGGGCCTGCCGACCAGGGTCGCCGTCGAGCGCGGCATCCGCGACAGCGCCTCCGTCGTCACCAGCGCCGCGGCGGTCATGGTCTCGGTGTTCGCGATCTTCGCGACACTGAGCATGCTGGAGATGAAGATGATGGGCGTCGCGCTCTCCGTGGCGATCCTGCTCGACGCGACCATCATCCGGCTGGTCATGCTGCCCGCCGCGCTGGTGCTGCTCGGCGAGCGCGTCTGGTGGCCGCGCCGCCCGTCCCGCCCGGCCGGCGAGGTGGTCGACGTACGGATGGAGGAGCCGGAGCTCACTCCGGTCGCGTAGGGGCCCCGCGCCGCTCGTCACCGCCGCTGGTTCATCACGGTATGTCGACCAACCCGCACTTCCCTCGATCAGTTGACGCAGGGAAGTGCGGGTTCGACTGCATACCTTGATGAACCGTCAGTGCCGCGGGGCCGACCTCGGTCCGCGCGTCGGCGCACCGGCGCTGCTTGGATGTCCGCATGAGCCTCGAGACCGCAGAAGAGTTCCACGCCCGGGTCGCCGCCGCGACCGACGCCGAGGGCCGGCTGCCGGTCGCGATCGAGGCGATGCCGGGGTGGGACATCTTCCCCTTCGAGCTCGACGGGCTGCGGATCAAGCCGCTCGAGCCGCTGCTGGACGAGGAGCCGGCCCGACGCGGCGAGGACCCGGCCGACTGCCCGTGCGCGTCGCCCGCGACGCCCGAGCAGGAGGCCCGCGTGGTGTGGAGCAACGAGCGCTGGGTGCTCTCCGACGCGGGGATGAAGCTGCCGGTGACGCTGATCCTCAAGCCGCGCGCCCACCACGACCTCGCCGACCTGCCCGACGAGCTGGCCTCGGAGATGGGCCGGCTGATCGTGGCGGTCACGGCCGCGGTCGAGAGCCTGCCGAGCGTCGGGCGCTGCCACGTCGGCCGCTACGGCGACGGCGGCGCGCACCTGCACCCGTTCTTCTTCGGCCGCCCGGCCCGGATGGCGCAGCTGCGCGGGTCGTGCGTGCTCGACTGGGAGGAGAACCTGCCTGACATGCCCGACGACGTACGCCGTGCCAACGCCGCGCACGTCGGCCGGCAGCTGGTCGAGCGGCTCGGCGGCAGCGGTCCGGCCTGGGAGGCCTGAGCCGCCCGAGGGCGAGAACCCCCACACGTGCGGCGGTTGTGGCCCTCGCACGCCCCGCTCGAGGGCGAGAACCTTCA
>CAZDAO010000717.1:0-2244 GCA_964503015.1 uncultured Nocardioides sp.
CCAGCTGCCCTCCACCCACCCGATCGCGGCCGACAACGTCGACCTGCACGCGGTCGAGGTCAACTTCGACATGATCACCTACGCCAAGGGCGCCTCGGTGCTCAAGCAGCTCGTCGCGTGGGTGGGCATCGAGCCCTTCCTCGAGGGACTGCGCGCCTACTTCAAGGAGTGGGAGTACGGCAACCCGGAGTTCAAGGACCTGCTCGCCACCCTCGAGAAGTCCTCCGGACGCGAGCTCGACAGCTGGGCCCAGGAGTGGCTCCAGACCGCTGGCGTGAACACCCTCGCCCCGGCGTTCGAGCTCGACGGCGACGGCCGCTACTCCTCCTTCGCGGTCGCGCAGTCGGCGCACCCCGACTGGCCGACGCTGCGCCGCCACCGCCTCGGCATCGGCCTCTACGACGAGGTCGACGGCCGGCTGGTCCGCCGCGACTACCTCGAGATCGACGTCGAGGGCGAGCGCACCGACGTACCCGAGCTGGTCGGCGTGGCGCAGCCCGCGCTGCTGCTGCTCAACGACGAGGACCACGCCTACGCCAAGATCCGCCTCGACGAGCGCTCGCTCGCCACGGCGATCTCCGCGCTGTCGACCTTCGAGGACTCGCTCCCCCGCGCCATCGTGTGGGGGGCGGCGTGGGACATGACCCGCGACGGCGAGATGCGCACCCGCGACTGGCTCGACCTCGTGCTGGCCAACATCGCCCAGGAGAGCGACGCCTGGGCCGTCACCCGGATCCCCGCCTCCACCGCCCTGGCGGTGAGCTTCTACTCCGACCCCGCGCACCGCGACGAGCTGAAGTCGACGTGGGAGACCGGACTGCGGGAGCTGCTGCTGGCCGCCGAGCCGGGCAGCGACCACCAGCTCACCTTCGCCCGCTCCTATGCCGGCGCCGCCCGCAGCGACCGCGCGCTCGACGACCTGATCGGCCTGCTGGACGGCTCGTTCACCGTCGAGGGTCTCGCGATCGATCAGGACATGCGCTGGGTGCTCATCACGGCCCTCGCGCGGGCCGGCCGCTTCGGCGACGCCGAGATCGACGCCGAGCTCGAGGTGGACAAGACCATCTCGGGCAAGGAGCAGGCGGCCGCGGCCAGGGCGTCGCAGCCGACCGCGGAGGCCAAGGAGGCCGCCTGGAACGCGATCCTCGACCCGTCGACGCCCAACGAGACCTCGCGCGAGATCGCCTTCGCCATCTTCCGGTTCGGGCAGGAGGACGTCCTCGAGCCCTACCTCGAGAAGTTCCTCACCGCGTCCGAGACGCTCGTCGACGTGCTCGGCTTCCACAAGGCCTCGACGGTCCTCGAGTACGGCTTCCCCAAGCCGCTCGGCTCCGAGGCCACGCTCGCCCGCCTCGACGAGTGGCTCGCCACCTCCGAGGCACCGAAGCAGGCCAAGCGCTACATCGGCGAGGCGCGGGCCGAGATCGCCCGCGCGCTGACCAACCAGGCGTACGACGCCAGCTGAGCGGGCACTTCCGCCCCGTCCTGCCGGCCCACCGGGCACTTCCTCCCCCACCCGGGGAGGAAGTGCCCGGTCGCCATTTCAGACGGGGAGGAAGTGCCCGCTCACCATCCACGTCGGGATCTCCCCAGCTCCCCCAGCCCACGCGCTCGGCGCCCGACGTCGTCTGGACTGAGGAGCGAGCGAGCGCGGATCATCCCGCGTGGAGCGTGTTCTGCGGGCGGGCGTGCTCGGCCAGCATGGCGATGCCGCGCAGCAGGCCGCCGAGGAGGTTGCCGGCGCCGAACTCGGAGGTCATGGCCACCACGGCCAGCTCCACCTCGGCGTCGGTGAGGTGACGGCGTACGTCGCCGCCGGTGACCACCTCGGTGACCCGGCGGCGGGGGTCGACGAGGACCAGCACGCTGCGCGCGGGCGCGACGAGCCGGTTGTGCAGACGGGTCGCCCAGGCGCGGGTGTCGTCACCCTCGGCCGGGCCGACGTAGACGGAGAACTCGAAGCGGCTGGACTGCTCGGCCAGCCGGATCGCGCGGTCGAGGGCGAGCCGGTCGGACTCGCTCAGCAGCTCACCAGCTGCCACTGGCGCCACCCGCTCGGGAGTCCTCGCCGTCGGGAGCCGGGAGCTCGGCGACACCCTGGCGGGGCCCGCCGATCCACGTGCCCTCGCCGGCGGAGTGGTCGGGCAGCAGTCGCTCGCCGCGGATCATCGCCGGGAGGTAGACGGCGACGGCGATCAGGGCGAACAGCAGCAGCGGCGCGCCGACGTACACGCCGAGGGCGTG
>CAZDAO010000718.1:0-2239 GCA_964503015.1 uncultured Nocardioides sp.
AGGAATGGTCGTCCCGCCCGGGTAGTCCAGTGAGGAATGGTCCTCAGCCGGCCCTCCTGGCAGCAACATCTCACTGGACTACCCCGGAACTCGAGCCGGCCCCGGTCTCCGTCCTGCCGGGGTAGTCCACCGGGAAATGGCTGCCCACAAGGCCCCGGAACGACCATTCGCCGGTGGACTACCCCGGCGTGGCGGCGGCGGCCCGGGTGAAACGGGCACCGACCTCGGCGACCCGGTCCGCCAGCTCCGGCGGCGACTCGACCTCGAAGTCCGCACCCGAGCCGGCCAGCACCATGAGCGGCCAGGCCAGGTCGTCGACGTTCATCTCCAGCACGCAGCCCGCGCCGTCGGGCGTGACGCTTCCCCACCGCCCCACCTGGGCGGCGAGGTCCTCGGCCGGCAGGGCCACCCGAGCCCGTACGGCGTACCGCTGGGGCATCCGCTGGATGCCCTGCCGGACGAAGGCGAGGGCGTCGTCCGCCGGGAGGTCGCGCGGGCGGAACCGCTGACCGGTCGGCTCGGGCGCCGAGATCCGGTCGAGGCGGAAGCTGCGCCAGTCCATCCGGTCGCGGTCCCACGCGACGAGGTACCACCGGCGACCGAGGGACACCAGGCGCAACGGCTCGACCCGGCGGTGCGAGGTCTCAGCCTCGCGGGCGGTGTAGTCGAAGTGCAGCAGCTCGCTGTCGCGGCAGGCCTGCGCGAGCGTGGTGAGCACCGCGGCGTCGAAGACCGGGGCGCCCTCCCAGGGGCCGGGCGCGTCCGTCTGGCTGGCGACCGCGTCCATCTGGCGGCGCAGGCGAGGCGGCATCAACGAGAGGACCTTGGACAGCGCCTGCACCGACCAGTCGTCCATGCCGGCCACCGCGCCGGCCGCGGCAGTCCGGAGCCCGACCGCGATCGCGACTGCCTCCTCGTCCTCGAGGAGCAACGGCGGGAGCGAGCCGCCGGCACGCAGCTGGTAGCCGCCGGCCGCGCCCCGCACGGCATCGACGGTGTAGCCGAGGTCGCGCAGCCGGTCGACGTCGCGGCGCAGGGTCCGGGGACTCACCTCGAGGCGCTCGGACAGCTCCGGCCCCGGCCAGTAGCGGTGGGCCTGGAGCAGGGACAGCAGCCGCAGCATGCGCTCGCTCGTGCTCATGTCCCCAGAATATTCAGCATGCGGTCAGGAACTGGCCGCATGGGTTCCTACCGTCGATGCCATGACCTACACCCACCACACCGGACCGGCGATCGTGACGCGTGGCCTCACCCGCCACTTCACCTCGCGCAAGCAGACCGTCGAGGCCGTCCAGGGCCTCGACCTCGAGATCGGGCAGGGCGAGCTGGTCGCCTTCCTCGGGCCCAACGGCGCGGGGAAGTCGACCACTCTCCGCATGCTCACCACCCTCATCCCACCCACCTCGGGCACCGCGAGCGTGGCCGGCCACGACGTGGTGACCGGCCAGCGCGACGTACGACGGGCCATCGGGTTCGTCGGGCAGGGCAACGGTGCGGGCCACCGACAGCTCGGTCGCGACGAGCTGGTCAGCCAGGGCCGGGCCCACGGCCTCTCCCGCGCCGAGGCCCGGCGGCGCGCGGCGGAGCTCGTCGAGGACCTCGACCTCGCCGCGGTCGCCGACCGCAAGGTCTCCTCGCTCTCCGGCGGCCAGCGCCGGCGGCTCGACATCGCGATGGGCCTCGTGCACCTGCCCCGCGTGCTCTTCCTCGACGAACCCTCGACGGGACTCGACCCCCAGAACCGCGCGAACCTCCAGGGCCTGATCCAGCGGCTGCACGCCGAGAGCGGCAGCACGGTCGTGCTCACCACGCACTACCTCGAGGAGGCCGACGCCCTGGCCGGTCGTGTGATCGTCGTCGACCACGGCCGCGTGATCGCGGACGACACGGCGGCCCGCCTCAAGAGCGGGCTGGGCGACCTCGTCCGGCTCGGGTACGCCGACGCGGCGCACGCCGCCCGGGCCGCGACGCGCGTCGAGCGGGTCCCCGACTCGCGCGTCGAGGTTGTCGACGGGTCCGTCGACCTGCGGGTCAAGGACGGCTCCGCGATGGTCGGTGAGCTGCTCGCCGACCTCGCCGCGGACGGCGTACCTCCGTCGCGGGTCGAGGTGGCGCGGCCCACCCTCGACGACGTCTTCCTCGACCTCACCGGGCGCAGCCTGCGCGAGACCCAGTCCACCACCCACCAGTCCACCGAGATCGAGAGCGAGGTCGCGGCATGAGCACCTTCGTCAGCGAC
>CAZDAO010000719.1:0-2232 GCA_964503015.1 uncultured Nocardioides sp.
ACGCACCCGCTCCGCGGAGATGATCTCGATCCGCCCGGCCATCGCGGTCATGGCGGCGACCACGTCGGGGGCGACGTCGAAGCCGAGCTGGGCGGCGAAGCGGGCCGCCCGCATCATCCGCAGGGGGTCGTCGGAGAAGGAGTCCTCGGGGGCTCCCGGGGTGCGCAGCACGCGCTCGGCCAGGTCGACGATGCCGCCGAAGGGGTCGACGAACTCGCGACCGGGGACCCGGACCGCCATCGAGTTCACCGAGAAGTCGCGGCGCCCGAGGTCGCCCTCGAGGGTGTCGCCGAAGTCGACGTCGGGCTTGCGCGAGGACGGGTCGTAGGACTCGGAGCGGTAGGTGGTGATCTCGACCTGCCACGGACCCTTGCGGCAGCCGATGGTGCCGAAGTCGCGACCCATGTCCCAGACCGCGTCGGCCCAGCCCGACACCAGCTTCTCGGTGGTCTCGGGGCGTGCGGAGGTGGTGAAGTCGAGGTCGTTCTGCAGCCGGCCGATCATCGCGTCGCGCACGGGGCCCCCGACGAGGGCCAGCTCCTCGCCGGCGTCGGCGAACCGGGCGCCGAGCTCGTCGATGACCGAGCCGATGCGGGTGAGCTCCTCGCCCACGCGGCGCTGGATCTCCACGATCGTGAGCGGGGGCGGGACGGCGTCGGACACGACAGGCCAGTCTACGTGCCGGCTCGGGCACACCGAGCATCTACCATCGGTGCGTGCCCCGCCCGTCGTCGTTCCGTGCTGCCCTGGCGGGGCTCCTGACCCTCGGGCTGGCGTGGGGCTGGGCGCTCGCCCCCTCCGCGGCGGCCACGCCCGCCGAGGAGGGCGACCCCCTCCTGGTGCACATCGACTCGATCACCCCGGTGCTGCCGCGCAGCGGCGACGTGGAGATCACCGGCACGGTCACCAACGTGGGCGAGGAGACGTTCACCCGGGTCAACCTGCACGCTTTCGCCTCCCAGGCACCCATCCTCGACGCCGCCAACCTCGCGATCTCCGCGACGATCGACCCCTCCATCTTCGTCGGCGAGCGGGTGACGGTCCCGGGCACCTTCGACACCGTCGACGAGCTCGCGCCGGGTGAGTCGCAGACCTTCTCCGACTCGGTGCCCGTCGAGCTGCTCGGCATCCCCGACGCGGCCGGCGTCTACTGGATCGGCATCCATGCGATCGGTGACACCCCCACGGTGCCGCGCGACGACGTGGCGGACGGCCGAGCACGCACCTTCATCCCGGCCCGGCCCCGCGGCGGGGACGCCCAGGAGACCTCGATCATCCTCCCCGTCCGCGGCCGCGTCTGGTACGCCGCCGACGGCTCGCTCGGCGGCACGGAACGCTGGGCGCGCCGGCTGGCAGAAGGCGGCAGCCTCGACGGCGTCCTCGACATGGCCGAGTCGGCCGGCTCGACGCCGTACACCTGGCTGGTGGACCCCGCTGTCCTGCACGCGATCGCCCGCCTCACCGGTGGCAACGTGCGGCGCGGCCTGGGGCCCGACACGAGCGTGCCTGGCCAGGAGACGACGACCGAGGAGCCCCCGGCCGACGGTGAGGAGAGCACCTCGCCCTCCGAGACCCTCACGCCGTCGCCGACCGGCGAGGTGGACGACGCCGGGACGGCCGACGCCGAGCTCGTCGACGCCGCACAGGCGTGGTTCGAGCGGTTCTTCGCCCTGGTGGAGACCCAGCCGCAGCGGCTGTTGACGCTGCCCTACGGCGACATCGACGTGTCCGCTGCGGTGCGCCACGACTCCGCGCGCTACGACCAGGCCGTCGCCCGCAGCGCGCAGATCATGGCCGCGCTGTCGCTCCGCTCGCAGCCGGCGGTCTCGCCCGTCGACGGCCATCTCAGCGCCGAGGCGCTGGCGCGGGTGAGCCCGGACGCCGTGGTGCTGCTCGAGGACACCGCCTTCTTCGAGGGATCGGAGACCCCCTCCTCGGTCGTCCGGCTGCTCGGGCACGACGTCGTGGTCACCAGCAGTGGCGCGGAGGCCGGCGGCCCCGGGCCCACGGCCCCCAACGATCCGCTCGCCCTGCGCCAGCGGCTGCTCAGCGAGGCGGCCCTGCGCGTGGCCGCGGACGACCCCTCCCCCCTGGTGGTCACGCTGCCCACGGTGTGGCGCGGTGAGGACGCGACGCACTTCTTCGACCAGCTCGACCAGCCGTGGCTCGACGTCGTCCCGTTCGAGGACGTCGCGGACGGCGAGCCGACCGTGGTGCCCGACGAGACGCTGG
>CAZDAO010000720.1:0-2232 GCA_964503015.1 uncultured Nocardioides sp.
GCCGGTGTCGGCGAGATCGGGTGACCAGGTCGACCTGCTCGCCGACCTGCTGGTGGGGCTGATGCCCGAGGGCCCGCCGCTCTACCCCGACGGGGACCTCACCGACGCCCCCGAGGAGGCGCTCGCCGCCGACCTGATCCGCGAGGCCGCGCTCGAGGGGGTCCGCGACGAGCTGCCGCACTCGATCGCCGTCGTGGTCGAGGAGATGGGCCTGCGCGAGGGGCGGCCCGACGACAAGCCGCTGCTCGACATCGTCGCCAACCTCTACGTCGAGCGCGACTCCCAGAAGGGGATCATGATCGGCCACAAGGGCTCGCGGCTCCGCGCTGTCGGCACGGCGGCCCGCAAGCAGATCGAGGCGCTGCTCGGCACCCCGGTCTACCTCGACCTCCAGGTCAAGATCGCCAAGGACTGGCAGCGCGACCCCCGCCAGCTGCGCAAGCTCGGCTTCTGACCGGGCGCTTCCTCCCCGTCCGGGATGCTGACCGGGCACTTCCTCCCCGTCCGGCATGCTGAGCGGGCACTTCCTCCCCGTCCGGCATGCTGAGCGGGCACTTCCTCCCGGTCCGCCTGATCTGCGCAACTGCCCGGTCGGTGTCCGTGACGGGGAGGAACCGCCCGGTCGGTGATCGTGACGGGGAGGAACCGCCCGGTCGGTGACCGTGACGGGGAGGAGCCGCCCGGTCGGTGTCCGTGACGGGGAGGAACCGCCCGGTCGGTGAGCTCAGCGGAGGTTCACGCCGGCACCCAGCAGATCCCGTAGTGGCGCCCGGCGTCCCACTGCGCGGCCGTGGGGATCTCCTGCGACCACGTGAAGTCGAGCGGGTCGCCCGCGCGCGCACGCGCTGCATCGCGGCACGGCGCCTCCATCCGGTCCGCGACCGCATCGCGGCCGGGCAGCCGGCGATCCGGGATGTCGACCGTCGCCACCGCGACCCACGAGTGCCGGCTGCCGCAGGTGACCCGCTCGAAGCCGGGGGTCCCGGGGGCGGCAGTGGCGCACATGGCGATGGCCGGAGACCCGCCCCACCCCCGAGTGCGGCGCGGCAGCCGCAACAGCTTCTTCTCCGCGGCCACCACGACGACGTCGCAGCGGAACCAGTCAGCACCCGCCTCGGCGCGCCCCGGGCTCGGGGTGAACCACACCGCTTGCGCCATGCTCAGCCGCAGCTCGCGCGGCGTCCTGCCGAGGTGACGCGGGAGCCGCGACGTGCACGCGGTCCGGGCCTGGCGCTGCGCCGCCCGCGAGTCCACCCGCCGCACCTTCCCGGCCTTGGTCGCGAGCTGGAGCGTGCCCACCAGGTAGGTCTCGGCGGTGTGGGGCTTCTTGCAGGCGCTCGGCTCGGTGCGGCCCACCACTGACACGGCCTGCCGGAAGGACAGCGCGTGGCACTCACCGACCTTCGGCCGCGGGCCGGGATCGGGGAGCGCGGTCTCGGTCGTCGTGGGGGAGGAGGACGTCGACGGGCCGCCATCGGAGCCGGCATCGGAGTCCGGGGAGGCGCCAGAGGTGCACCCGGTCAGCGTGAGGGCCAGCGCGAGGGCCGCGCCGAGCGTCCGGAGCATCCTCATCCCTCCATCAGCAGGGCCGCGAGCGTCCCGCCCAGCTCGTACGCCGACTCCTGCTCCGGGGTGCCCACGTCGCCGAGGACCTCGAGCACCGGGGCGGCCTGCCGCCAGGGCAGCGCACCGACGATCGACTGCACGGAGCGCACCGCGCCGGTCGTGTCGTACCGCCCGTGGACGTAGAGCCCGAACGGCCGCTTGCCGCCCTCGGCCGCCGCTCCCGCGGATCCGTCGTCGGTCAGGGCGCCGCCGGCCTGCAGGAAGATCGTGTCGAAGAAGTGCTTGAGCGCGCCGCTCATGTAGCCGAAGTTCGCCGTCGTGCCGAGCAGGAAGCCGTCGGCGCCCAGCACGTCGTCGGCGCCGGCCTCGAGCGCCGGCCGCACGACCACCTCGACGCCCTCGATCGACTCGTCCGACGCGCCGGCGACCACCGCGTCGGTCAACGACCGGACCGACGGGGTCGGGGAGTGGTGGACGACCAGCAGACGAGGCATGACGAGAGCCTACGAGGGGAGTAGCGTCGAAGGTCGTGAGCTTCGAGGTGACGGGCGACGCGTACGACCGGTTCATGGGTCGATACTCCCGCCCGCTCGCCGCACGCTTCGCCGACTGGCTCGAGGTGACGGCCGGACAGCGCGCGCTCGACGTCGGGTGCGGACCCGGCGC
>CAZDAO010000721.1:0-2231 GCA_964503015.1 uncultured Nocardioides sp.
CCTGAGACAGTGCGGACATGTCTGGACGGGCACATCCCGGGCTGGACGCCTACCTGGCTCCGCGGTGTCATCAACCAGGGCCACGGCAACGCGACCGGCCGGACGATCCAGATCTATGAGAATGACGAGATCAACCGTCCGGCGGTGCGCGCCATCCTCTCCGAGATCGTTGCTCACAACCGTCAAGGTGGCTGGCGACGACTCAGCACGTCCTAGCGCCTGGCTATCGGCTCAAGGGGCTCGACCAGACCCATTGGGTCACGGATCGGGCCGGTGTCCAGCCGGTGAACGTTCCCACCGGCGCGGCGGTTTCGACGCTGACGCGAGTGAGCTCACCACCGTGGTCGGCGTGCGCCTTGGCGAGCAGCGTCTCGGTCTCCAACGTGACTCCGTGGACGACGAGGCGGCCGCCGGGCTTGATTGACCTCAAGCAAATTTCGAGGACGCCTTCGCGGGTCGCACCTCCGCCGATGAAGATCGCGTCCGGCGGCTCGAGACCCGCCAGCGCTGAGGGGGCTCGGCCCTCGGCGACCTGGAGGTCCGGGACGCCAAGAGCGTGAGCGTTGCGAGCAATGCGGGCGGCGCGTTCGGGGTCGGACTCGATGGCGATGGTGCGGCAGGTGGGCTGCGCGCGCATCCACTCGATGCCGACCGAGCCGGCGCCGGCGCCGACGTCCCAGAGGAGCTGGCCGGGGGCGGGCATGAGGCCGGCGAGGGCGGAGGCGCGGAGGTCGCGCTTGGTGAGCTGGCCGTCGTTCTCGAAGGCCGAGTCGGGGAGGCCGGGTGCCCAGGAGGCGAGGCCGTTTCCAGAGACCTCGATGGCGATGACGTTCAGCGCAGGCGACGAGTCGGACCACGACGAGGCGAGACCCGAGGTCGAGGACTCGGACGACGAGCCCAGGTCGCCCAGGACGGTCATCGTCGACGACCCCCAGCCCGACGACGTCAGCAGCGCAGCGACAGCAGCAGGCGTCGAGGCGTCCGACGACAGCACCAGCACCCGACGCCCCGGCGCGCACTCGCGCAGCACCCGCGACACCGACCGCCCGACGACGGTCACCACCGCACATGACTCGGACGACCACCCCATCCGGGCCCGGGCGAGGGTGACCGACGAGACCCCTGGCACCACCCGCACCGAGGCGCCGTACTCGAGCAACGTCGTCGCGATCCCGGAGACCAGCGGGTCACCGGAGGCCAGCGCGACGACCGGGCGGTCGGCGTACTCCGCGAGCAACGACGGCAGACCAGAAGACAGAGGCGACGGCCACGGCACCCGCACCTGGCCGTCGACGGAGGGCACGAGCGAGAGGTGCCGCGAGCCACCCCAGAGCACCGGCGCCTCCAGCACCAGCGCCTGCGACGCGGGCGCGAGGCCGCCGAAGCCATCCGCGCCGATCCCGACGACCACGACCTCCGTGGGCACCCCAGTGGCAGACATGGCCGCAGACGCTATCGTGGCCGGCACTTGGCGAGAGGTGCCCCGAAGTCTGGGGAGAATCTGGGAAGCCGGTGAGAATCCGGCACAGGGCCCGCTGCGGTGACTCAAGACGTCGAACTCCGGCGTTGCGAGAAGTCCGAAGACCGGCCTCCCGCCGCCCATGAAGCTGGCAACGAGAGCGGGAGCCCCCATGCCACTGCAGTACCCCCTGTCCGCCATCGTCCCGTCCAAGGACACAGGCGACGACATGACGCTCGCCCTGGTCCTCACGACCATCTCCCCCGAGGTCGGCGGCGTCCTCGTCCGCGGCGAGAAGGGCACGGCGAAGTCCACGACCGTCCGCGCCCTCGCCTCCGTCCTGCCGCCGATCGAGGTGGTCGCCGGCGACCGGTTCAGCAGCGCGCCCGGCGACACCTCCCCGGACGGGCCGGCGCCTGATCACGCATGGCCGCTCGACGCGGAGACCGAGACCCGGCCCGTACGCCTCGTCGAGCTGCCCGTCGGCGCCACCGAGGACCGCGTGCTCGGCTCGCTGCACCTCTCCAAGGTGCTGGCCGACGGCGTCGCCGAGTACGAGCCCGGCCTCCTCGCCCGCGCCCACCGCGGCATCCTCTACGTCGACGAGGTCAACCTCCTCCACGACCACCTCGTCGACCTGCTGCTCGACGCCGCCGCGATGGGCCGCTCCACCGTCGAGCGCGACGGCGTCTCGGTCGCCCACGCCGCCCGCTTCGTGCTCGTCGGCACGATGAACCCCGAGGAGGGCGAGCTCCGACCGCAGCTCCTCGAC
>CAZDAO010000722.1:0-2219 GCA_964503015.1 uncultured Nocardioides sp.
GGTCGTCTCCTCCGAGGAGGACGAGCCGGTCACCATGTACCTGCGCAAGGCTGGTGCCGGCGCGGTGACCGCGGCCGACATCGCCCCGCCCGCCGGGGTTGAGGTGCACAACCCCGAACTGCACATCGCCACCCTGAACGACAACGGCAAGCTCGAGATGGAGCTGGTGGTCGAGCGCGGCCGTGGCTACGTGTCGGCCGTGCAGAACAAGACCGTCGACGCCGAGATCGGCCGGATCCCGGTCGACTCGATCTACTCGCCGGTGCTCAAGGTCACCTACAAGGTCGAGGCCACCCGCGTCGAGCAGCGCACCGACTTCGACAAGCTCGTGCTCGACGTCGAGACCAAGCCGTCGATCCGTCCCCGCGACGCGATCGCCTCGGCCGGCAAGACCCTCGTCGAGCTCTTCGGCTTGGCCCGCGAGCTCAACGTCGAGGCCGAGGGCATCGACATCGGTCCCTCGCCGGTCGACGAGCAGCTCGCCGCCGACCTGGCCCTTCCGTTCGAGGACCTGCAGCTCACGGTCCGCAGCTACAACTGCCTCAAGCGCGAGGGCATCCACACCGTGGGTGAGCTCATCTCCCGCTCGGAGCAGGACCTGCTCGACATCCGCAACTTCGGCGCGAAGTCGATCGACGAGGTGAAGGCCAAGCTCGTCGAGATGGGCCTCTCGCTCAAGGACAGCGCGCCCGGCTTCGACCCGCACGCCGCCCTCGCCGCCTACGGCGACGACGACGACGATGCCTTCATCGAGGACGAGCAGCTCTGATCTGAGCGGCGCTGGCACGCACCTCGCTGCGTTGTCGTCGGTCGACGTCCACACCCGGGACGCCTTCCCTCCTCCGCCTTGCGAGGCGCGCACCATCACCACCCAGATCCACTGAAACCCCATCTACTCGAGTACCTGGTACGGCTCGGGAGAAACGAGAAGATCAATGCCCAAGCCCAAGAAGGGTCCCCGCCTCGGCGGCAGCCCCGCCCACCAGCGCCTGATGCTGTCGAACCTGGCCACCGCCCTGTTCGAGCACGGCCGGATCACCACCACCGAGACCCGCGCGCGCCTGCTGCGCCCGGTCGCGGAGAAGCTGATCACCAAGGCCAAGCGGGGCGACCTGCACAACCGTCGCGAGGTCCTCAAGACCATCCGCGACAAGTCGGTCGTGCACACCCTGTTCACCGAGATCGCCCCGACCTTCGCGGAGCGTCCCGGCGGCTACACCCGGATCACCAAGATCGGCCCCCGCAAGGGCGACAACGCCCCCATGGCGGTCATCGAGCTGGTGACCGAGGCCTACAGCCCCAAGGCTCCCTCGACCAAGAAGACCGACAAGGCCGCCGCTGCGGCGCCGGCTGCCGAGGCCGCTCCGGCCGAGGTGGAGGCCGAGGACGTCGACGGTCAGACCGAGGTCGTGGAGACCGAGGCCGCCGACGTGGAGACCGCGGAGGCGCAGGCCCAGGGCGACGCCGCGGAGGTCACCGAGGAGCCGGCCGCCGAGGCCGACACCGAGGAGCCCGCTGCGGAGTCGACCGAGGACGACGCCAAGGCCTGATCCAGGTCCTGCCACGAGGCCCGTCACCCCGCTGGGGTGGCGGGCTTCCGTGCGTCACAGGGTCGCCAGCACGGCGGCGGCGTCGAGGCTGCGGGGAGCACCCCCGGTGGTGGCGAGGTGGCGGGTGGCGGCGACGACCGCCTCGTTCACCGGGGTGGGCACGCCGAGCAGCCGGCCCTGGAGGACGACCTCGCCGCTGAGGTAGTCGATCTCGGAGTCGCCGGTGCCACGCCGCAGGCTCTGCCAGGTCGAGCCGCCGCGACGCTCCAGGTCGGGGCGGCGACGCAGGATCGTGCCGCGCCGCGCCGTGTCGTCCTCCGCGGTGACGACCGACAGCCCGGCCGCGGCCAGCACCGCCTCGCCCTCGGCCAGGGCACGCTCGGCGAGCTCGTCGGCGGCCGGGCCCTGGGCGAAGGACGCGTCGACGCCGTTGCCGAGGTTGGTGAGGAGCTTGCGGCGCTTCCAGGCGAGGACGTCGTCGCGCTCCTCGCACTCGATCCCGGCGCCACGGAGGTCGGCGCGCACGGCCGCGGTCGTGGCGTCGGTGCCCGCGGGGATGCGGCCGATGTCGAGGATGGCCGGGGTGGGGTGGCACGCGGCAACGACGACCCCGGGCTCGAGGTGCGAGGCGGGCAGCATCACGCACACGGCGTACGTGCGGGGGAACAG
>CAZDAO010000723.1:0-2214 GCA_964503015.1 uncultured Nocardioides sp.
CGAACCCACCTCCAAGACGCGTGAAACCCTCTGCTGGCACCGATCCTACGAGCGGTCCGGGCCGCTTGCGCAATCGGCCGGCGGGGGGCGAGCGCCCCTCAGTCGATCCCTCAGCCCCTGCCTCAGCCCACCCCGGGGCGGGCCTCGTCGGTGACGGTCACGCCGGCGAGGAAGTCGAGCATCTGGGCGATCTCCCATCCCGCGTGCACGGGGTACTGGACGCGCACCACCCCGGCGGGCTCGGCGCGGGTGGTGCGCACCGACACGGTCGTGTAGTCGTCGTCGCCGACGGCGACGTGGAAGGTGCGCCCGTCGTGCGCGACGGGTTCGCCGTGGAGCTGTTGCCGGTCGAACATCACCACGAGCTTGCCGATGAAGTCGTCGGGGTCCTCGGACACCGAGCCGTCCGACGGCGCGATGGTGAGCGCGGTCGGCGACTGGCCCTGCACGTGCCATCCCACGGGCACCTGGTCGAAGACGTAGGGCGCGACCGC
The DNA here is from genome assembly GCA_964503015.1 of uncultured Nocardioides sp. Lineage (GTDB taxonomy): Bacteria > Actinomycetota > Actinomycetes > Propionibacteriales > Nocardioidaceae > Nocardioides. Next base: position 495 of record CAZDAO010000723.1, read on the forward strand.
CAGCGGTCCGCCGGCCAGCGTGACCCGGTCGCTGACCACCGGGCCGCGACCGTCCGGCGGTGTCGGAGTGGTGCCGGTGCCACCGCCCCCGAGCGCGCCGGCGAGCAGGACCGCCACCACTGCGACGGTCGTCATCGCGGAGGCGGCGTAGCGGAACCGTCGACGGCGGCGCACCCGCAGGGCCTGCTGGGCGCGCGCGAGGTCGCCGCCGGGCTCGGAGACGGCGGACTCGCCAGGGCCTGCGGCCAGGGCGAGCACGCGGTGCAGGTCGGGGTCCTGGTGGATCGTCACGAGAGGGCCTCCAGCACGTCGGGCTCGGCCTCGAGGACCGAGCGGAGGTGGGCGAGCGCGCGGGCGTTCTGGGACTTGACGGTCCCGGTGGAGCAGCCGAGCGCATCGGCGGTCTGGGCGACGTCGAGGTCGTGCCAGTGCCGCAGGACCACCACCGCCCGCTGGCGGGGCGCGAGGGTGGCCAGGGCGTCGAGGACCAGCCGCCGGAGCACGACGTCCTCGGGCGACGCGGCGGGCTCGTCGGCGGTCGCCCGCGGGTCCGCCGCCACCGCCTCGCGACGCCGGTGGGCCCGGCTCGCCTCGTCCAGGAACACGTTGGTCAGGCTCCGACGCGCGTAGGCCAGCGGGCTGTCGGCGCGCCGGACCCTGGTCCAGGCGAGGAAGAGCCGGGTCAGGGTGATCTGGACGACGTCCTCGGCGTGGGCGGCGTCCCCGGCGCACAGCAGGGTCGCCGTGCGCACGAGGTCGCGTCGGTGCGCGGTGGTGAACGCCACGAACTCCTCGGTCCGGCTCCGCGACCTCATCCCACCCGCCTCCACACCTTGCTGACCGGGGCGAGTGCCTGCGAGGTTGCTCGGGCCCGCGGGCAACCCCACGGGTGCTCGTGCCGGTCAGGACGACGTGAGGATCTTCGCAGCAGCAGCGCCCGTCGTCGCCGTCTCGGCCGTGATCGGGCTGGGCCTGCTGCTCCTGCCGGGTCACTCCGAGGACGCCCGGCCGGCCGGTGCGCCTCCGGCCCGGGTGCCGGCACCGGTGGTCGCGCCCTCCGCGGAGGCGGCGACGGAGCCGGTGCCGCCGAGGCACTCGACCACCGATCCGACCAGCCCGTGGGTGGTCGTCAACAAGACGCACCCGATCACCCCGCTGGACTTCCGTCCCGACGTCGCGATCGTGCGCGGCTACCAGGTCGCGACGGTGGCGGCCGCCCCGCTGACGCGCCTGCTCGACGCCAGCGACCGGGCCGGACTCGGCTTCAAGATCGCAAGCGCCTTCCGGTCCTACGACTACCAGCGGCAGGTCCACGACGCGACCGTCGCCGCGCGAGGGCGGGCGCAGGCCGACCTCGTCTCGGCGCGCCCCGGGCACAGCGAGCACCAGACCGGGCTGGCCGTCGACATGGTCACTCCCGCCGACCCGCGCTGCAGCTTCGACCCGTGCTTCGCCCGCACCCCCGGCGGCCGCTGGCTCGCCGGGCACGCGTGGCGCTACGGCTTCGTCGTGCGCTACCGCGCGGGCGACGAGGAGGTCACCGGCTACCGGCCCGAGCCCTGGCACCTGCGCTACGTCGGCGTCGAGCTGGCCGCCGAGCTCCGGCGGACGGGCACGACCACCCTGGAGGAGCACTTCGGCGTCTCGGGCGGGACCTACCGGTAGCGGGCATGGATCGCCGGTGGTAGGCGTTGGCGTGGAGACATCCGACGACGAAGGG
>CAZDAO010000724.1:0-2211 GCA_964503015.1 uncultured Nocardioides sp.
GGCGCTGATCATCCTGGTCTTCCCGCTGGGCTTCCGGATGACCTGCTACTACTACCGCAAGGCCTACTACCGCGCGTTCTGGCTGAGCCCACCCGCCTGTGGCGTCGCGGAGCCGCACGGCTCCTACTCCGGCGAGACCCGCTTCCCGCTGATCCTGCAGAACGTGCACCGCTGGTTCTGGTACGCCGCCGTGCTGGTCGGTCTCGTGCTGACCTTCGACGTGGTGCTGGCCTTCCGGCCGATGCCGGCCGAGTACGCCGTCGGGGACGGCGAGACCAGCGGCGTCCACATGGGCCTCGGCACGCTGCTGATGATCGTCAACGTCGCCCTCATCTGGCTCTACACGCTCTCGTGCCACTCGTGTCGCCACATCGTCGGTGGCCGGCTGCGGCACTTCTCCAAGCACCCGGTCCGCTACCGGCTCTGGACGTGGGTGTCGCGGCTCAACGAGAGCCACGGCACGTGGGCCTGGTACTCCCTCTTCTCCGTCGCCGTCGTCGACTTCTACATCTTCCTGCTGGCCACCGGAACGATCCAGGACCTGAGGTTCTTCTGACATGAGCGACACCAGGCACCCGATGACGGGGAACGAGATGTCGCCCGACGCGCGCGGCGGCATGGAGCGCCACGCGTACGACGTCGTGGTGATCGGTGCCGGCGGGGCCGGGCTCCGGGCCGCCATCGCCGCCCACGAGGCCGGCGCCCGCACGGCGGTGGTCTGCAAGTCCCTGCTCGGCAAGGCGCACACCGTGATGGCCGAGGGCGGCGCGGCCGCGGCGCTCGGCAACCGCTGGCCCGAGGACAGCTGGAAGGTGCACTTCCGCGACACGATGCGCGGCGGGAAGATGCTCAACAACTGGCGCATGGCGCAGCTGCACGCGCAGGAAGCCCCCGAGCGGGTGCTCGAGCTCGAGGACTGGGGCGCCCTGTTCGACCGCACCGAGGACGGCCTGATCTCCCAGCGCGACTTCGGTGGCCACAAGTACGCCCGGCTGGCCCACGTCGGCGACCGCACCGGCCTCGAGCTGATCCGCACCCTCCAGCAGCGCACGGTGCAGCTCGGCATCGACGTCTACATGGAGTGCACGATCACCGAGGTGCTCAAGGACGGCGAGAAGGTGGCCGGCGCCTTCGGCTACTGGCGCGAGACCGGACGCTTCATCACCTTCGAGGCCCCCAGCGTGATCCTGGCGACCGGCGGGATCGGCAAGTCCTACAAGGTCACGTCGAACTCGTGGGAGTACACCGGCGACGGGCACGCGCTCGCCCTGCGCGCCGGGGCGAACCTCATCAACATGGAGTTCGTGCAGTTCCACCCGACCGGGATGGTCTGGCCGCCGTCGGTGAAGGGCCTGCTGGTCACCGAGTCGGTGCGTGGCGACGGCGGCATCCTCCGCAACTCCGAGGGCAAGCGGTTCATGTTCGACTACATCCCCGACTTCTTCAAGGCCGAGACGGCCGACACGGAGGAGGAGGCGGACCGGTGGTACGACGACAAGAAGAACAACAGGCGGCCACCGGAGCTGCTGCCGCGCGACGAGGTGGCTCGCGCGATCAACTCGGAGATCAAGGCGGGCCGCGGCTCACCGCACGGCGGCATCTACCTCGACATCGCGAGCCGTCGCGACGCCGAGTACATCCGCAAGCGGCTGCCGTCGATGTACCACCAGTTCAAGGAGCTCGCCGACGTCGACATCACCGCCGAGCCGATGGAGATCGGGCCCACCTGCCACTACGTCATGGGCGGTGTCGAGGTCGACCCTGACACCCAGCAGTCCGCCGTGCCCGGCCTGTACGCCGCGGGCGAGGTCTCGGGCGGCATGCACGGCTCCAACCGGCTGGGCGGCAACTCGCTGTCCGACCTGCTGGTGTTCGGCAAGCGGGCCGGCGAGGACGCAGCGGCGTACGCCGCCTCGGGCGCGCGCCCGGCGATCGCGGAGGCCGACGTGAGGGCCGCGCAGGCCAGCGCGCTGGCGCCGTTCGAGGTCTCTGCAGAACCAGGGGGAGGCGGAGAGAACCCGTACACGATCCAGCACGACCTGCAGCAGTCGATGAACGACCTCGTCGGCATCATCCGCACCGCCTCGGAGCTCGAGGCGTCGCTGGACGAGCTCGAGGGTTTCAAGCAGCGGGCGGCCGGGATGGTCGTGGAGGGCCACCGCCAGTACAACCCGGGCTGGCACCTCGCCCTCGACCTGCGCAACATGCTGC
>CAZDAO010000725.1:0-2208 GCA_964503015.1 uncultured Nocardioides sp.
CGTCCAGCCCGTGCTCCTCGGCCGCCCGGACGGCACGGTCGAAGGCGACCCACACCATGACGCGCGAGTGGGTGAAGTGCCGCTGCGGCCCGCGGATCTCCCAGAGCCCGTTGTCCGGCTCGTCCCAGTGCTCGGCCAGCTCGTCGACGAGGGCCCGCTGCAGCGACCACGAGTTGTGGGTCTCCTCGAGGCCGGACTGCCGGGCCAGCTCGAGCGCGATCATCACCTCGCCGAGGACGTCGTTCTGCCGCTGGCAGACCGCGCCGTTGCCGATCCGGACCGGACGGCTGCCGGCGTAGCCCGGCAGGTGCGGCACCTCCTGCTCGGGCATCCGGCGGCCACCGTCGACGGTGTACATGATCTGCAGGTCCGCCGGGTCACCCGCGACGGCCCGCAGCAGCCAACCCCGCCACTCCAGCGCCTCCTCGGCGTAGCCCGCCCCGAGGAGCGACTCCAGGGTCAGCGCGGCGTCGCGCAGCCAGCAGTAGCGGTAGTCCCAGTTGCGCTCGCCGCCGAAGTCCTCGGGCAGCGAGGTGGTGGGCGCGGCCACGATCCCACCGGTCTCGGCGTGCGTCATCAGCAGCAGCGTGAGCAGGCTGCGACGCACCAGGTCGGCGTGCGGCACGTCGACCGGAGCCTGCTCGGACCAGGCGCGCTGCGCGTCGGTGGTGGCGAGGATGCGCTCGTCGAAGCCGAGCGGCTTCGGCACGTCGCGCCACGACCGGATCCACGTGAGGGAGAACGTGTGGGCCTCGCCCTCGACCATCTCGAACTCGTCGCTGTGATGGCCGTCGTGGGCGTGCGGGAGGCGCGGACCCCGGAGCACGAGCTTGTCGGGGCCGGCGACCGCCACGATCACCTCGTCGCCGTGCGCGTGCTCCCGGGTGACCCACGGGCGGACCCGGCCGTAGTCCGTGCGCACCACCCAGTCGTGGCGGATCCGCACCGTCCCACGCGTGCAGGTGAGGCGGCGTACGACGTCGGCGCGCCCGTCACCGGTCGGCATCAGGTCGAGCAGCACCACCTCCCCGTCGGCGGTGGTGAAGGTGGTCTCCAGGCACGCGGTGCCGTCGACGTAGCGGCGGTGGGTCCGGACCACGTCCTCGACGGGCGCCAGGAGCCAGTGGCCGTTGTCCGCGGTGCCGAGCAGGGCGGCGAAGCAGGCCGGTGAGTCGAAGCGCGGCAGGCAGAGCCAGTCGATCGATCCGTCCTTGCCGACGAGTGCCGCCGTGCCACGGTCGCCGATGAGGGCGTAGTCCTCGATGGGGAGTGCCATGCGGCTAGTCTCGCGGACGTGACCAACGAGTCCGGTGAGGCGCTGGCCCGGCGCGTGCTCGAGGTGCTGGCCGGGCGGGGGGAGACGCTCGCCACCGCGGAGTCGCTGACGGGAGGTCTGCTCTCCGCGACGCTCACCGACGTGCCCGGCGCCTCCCGCAGCTTCGTGGGCGGCGTGGTGTCCTACGCGACCCGGGTGAAGGAGTCGCTGCTGGGCGTGCCCGCCGAGGTCGTCGCCGGGCACGGCGTGGTGTCGGGGGAGTGCGCGGCGGCGATGGCCACCGGGGTCCGTGTTGCCCTCGACACGACGTGGGGACTGGCCACCACCGGCGTGGCGGGCCCCGACTCGCAGGAGGGCAAACCGGTCGGCACGGTGTGGGTCGCGGTCGCCGGGCCGGCCGGGGTGGCGGTCCGCAGGCTCGCGCTGAGCGGTGACCGGAGGAGCATCCGCGAGGGCTCGTGCCGAGAGGTGCTCGGGCTCCTCGCGGCGGTCCTCGACGACGATCGGTCGATCCCCGCCCGGGAAGAACCGGGCCTCGGGTAGCGTTGGCCCTACGACTCCACTCGACCCCCAGAGCAAGGACTTCGCGCATGGTGCTCTTCCGACGACTGCTCGGCGAGGTGCTGCGAGGCGCCCGGATGCAGCGCGGGATGACGCTGAGGGAGCTGTCGGCCGAGGCGCGGGTCAGCCTCGGCTACATCTCGGAGATCGAGCGCGGCCAGAAGGAGGCCTCCTCGGAGCTGCTGGCCTCGCTGTGCCAGGCGATGGACCTGCCGCTGTCCGACGTGCTGCGCGAGGTCGCCGACGCGGTCGCCCTCGAGGAGGTCGCGATCGGCCTGGTCGACACCGCGATCGCCCCGGCGCGCCCGGCCGGCGACGTGGTCGCCTCCGCCGCCTGACCCCGCCCCTCGCTGACCGGGCGCTTCGTCCCC
>CAZDAO010000726.1:0-2208 GCA_964503015.1 uncultured Nocardioides sp.
TCCGGCCACGAGCCGGCCGTCCTGTTCGGCAGCGGGAGCCGGCCGATGAAGCCGTCGTGGTCCAGCCCCCAGCCGTCCGCACCGGCGGCGTGGGTGCGGGCGAGCTGCTGGCCGAAGGTCGCGGCGGCCTCCACCGGGGTCTTGGAGCTCTGCTCGATCCACTCCAGGATCACGCAGTCGTCGGCGGCGGCGAGCACCGCCGGCAGCGGGACGCCGTCCTCGACCTCGGCGAGCCACCGCAGGCCGGCGGCCTCGGCCTCGAAGAAGCCCTCGGGGGCGTGCGGCAGCGTCTTCATCAGCGCGGTCTGGCCGGTCGAGAGCCGCAGCCGGGTCGCCGTCGCGATGTCGCCGCCCGCGACGGGCGAGGTCGCCACCACCGCCGCGCCGAGGAGCTCCTCGGCACGCCTGGCGACGAGCGGCTGGCGAGCCATCAGGCGCGTGGCCCCAGCGCGCCGCCCAGTGCGGTCACGATCGCGTCGCTCGTGCGCTCGACCATCGCCAGCACCTCCTCGAAGCCGTCGGCCCCACCGTAGTACGGGTCCGGTACCTCGCCACCCGGATCCACCGGGTCGTGGTCGCGGAACAGGCCGATCCGGTCGGTGCGCCCGCCGACGTCGGCCAGGTTCGACTCGTCCATGACGAGGACCAGGTCGTACGCGTCGGGCCAGGTGGCGTCGTACTGCTGGGCACGGTGCCGGCTCGCGTCGTAGCCGGCGGCGCTGAGGGTGGCGGCGGCGCGGTCGTCCATCGGTTTGCCGACGTGCCACCCGCCGGTGCCGGAGGACCGGACCTCGACGCGGTCGTCGAGGCCGGCGTCGGCGAGGCGGCTCTCCAGCACGACGTGGGCCATGGGGGAGCGGCAGATGTTGCCCAGGCACACCAGGGCGACGCGGTAGCGGCCGGGCGTGCGGGGGTCGGGGAGCCGCACGCGCCTCAGTCCCGTGCCGGCAGCGCCGCCCGGACGCCCCAGCCGACGATGGTGACGACCACCGAGCCGACCAGCGCGTTCCAGAAGCCGTCGACGTGGAAGCCCAGGTCGAAGGCGTCGGCCAGCCGGGCGGTCAGCAGCAGCATCAGGGCGTTGATCACCAGGAGCAGGAAGCCCAGCGTGAGGATGATGAACGGCAGCGAGAGCAGCTTGATCACCGGTTCGATGAAGGTCGAGACGAGACCGAGGATCAGGGCCACGACGAGCAGCGGCACGATCTTCTCCTGCAGCTCGGCCTGCCCGTTGTCCGGCCCGTCGAACCAGATCCCGTCCAGCAGCCAGGCCGCCACGGCGAGCCCGGCGGCGTAGGTCAGCAACCACGTCACGAAGCGCATGAGGTGACCCTAGCCAAGCCGCCGTCGGTCGGTGGTCGACGCGTACCCTCGCCGACGTGGTGACGATCGGCGGGACGGGCGTGATGGTGCTCGGCGCCCTGGTCGCCGGTGTCGTGGCCGGCCTGCTCGCGCTCGTCACGCGCCGCTGGCTCGGCACCGGGTCGGCCGTCTCGGTCGCGGGCCTGCTGTGGTCGCTGGTCGCCATCGCCCTGGTCACCCTGGTGCCGACCCGTGCGGACGTCGGGATCGTGCCGGCGGAGGGCCGCAGCGAGAGCTGCTCGTGGGACTACGGCGGCCCGTCCGGCGCCGCGTTCGAGGTGCTCGGGCTCGACCAGCGCACGCTGAACGTGCTGCTCTTCGTGCCGGCCGGGTTGTTCCTCGTGCTGGCCGTCGGACGCGGATGGTGGGGGGTGGTGCTCGCTCCTCTCGGCCTCCTCGCGTTGGCGGCGTACAGCCTCGGGATCGAGCTCGTGCAGCTCCAGCTGGCCCGCCTCGACCGGGCGTGCGACGTGACCGACATGGTCGACAACGTCCTCGGCGCCGCGATCGGCTTCGTGATCGGGCTCGTGCTGCTGCCGGTCGTGCGGCCGTGGCAGCGGCGGCGACCGGCTCACTAGGGTTCGGGCCATGACCACGAGTCCCCAGCCCCGGCCCAACGTGCTCGCCATCCCTGCGTACGTCGCCGGCAAGCCCCCCGTCGCCCGCCCCGGGCTGACGTCCTACAAGCTCTCCTCCAACGAGAACCCCTACCCGCCCCTCCCGGGGGTGCTGGAGGCGGCGACCGAGGCGGCGGCGCAGATGAACCGCTACCCCGACATGGGCAGCACCGCGCTCTACGCCGCGCTCGGCGAGGCGATGGGCGTGCCGGTGGAGGACCTCGCCGCG
>CAZDAO010000727.1:0-2205 GCA_964503015.1 uncultured Nocardioides sp.
GTGGCGACGTCGCGGTCGGCGCCGGCGCCTGGACCGCGGTGCACCACGCGTTCACCAGCCCGAAGCCGGAGTTCCTCGACACCTTCGACACCGACCCGGGCAGCGCGCTCGCCTACGCCTACGACATCGTCTGCAACGGCAACGAGCTGGGCGGCGGGTCCATCCGTATCCACCGTGGCGACGTCCAGACGCGGGTGTTCAAGGTGATGGGGATCGACGAGGACGAGGCCCAGGAGAAGTTCGGCTTCCTGCTCGAGGCCTTCAAGTACGGCGCGCCCCCGCACGGCGGCATCGCGGTCGGCATGGACCGCATCGTCGCGCTGCTCGCGGGGACCGACTCGATCCGCGACGTGATCGCCTTCCCGAAGTCCGGAGGCGGCTACGACCCCCTCACGGCGGCGCCTGCCCCCATCACACCGGAGCAGCGCAAGGAAGCCGGTGTCGACGCCGTCCCCGCGAAGGACCTTCCGCACGAGGAGTGATCCTCGGGAGGTTTGCCGCCACAGGTCGGTTAACCGGTCGTAACTGGATCGTTACGCGTCAGTGATCGTGCCTGCGTCGCGGGTCACATAGAGTCCCGTTTCGGCGCAGGCCCCGGGGGATCCCCGGAGCGCGCCGGGACAGTTCCCGAACCAGATGGGGAGAGCATGTCGGCAGACACCGCAGGGCCGGAGACGCTGGGCTCGTTGAGCAACGAGCCGGATCCCCAGGATCCCAACAGCGAGCAGGCCAAGGAGATCGCCGGCAAGTCCCCCCTCCGGATCGCGCTCGGCCGTCTGGTGCGCGACAAGATCGCCGTCGTCTGCGCGGTGGTCGTCCTCTTCTTCATCATCTGCGCCGTCTTCGCGGGTCCGATCAGCAGCCTGTTCGGGGTGAGCCTCGAGACCCCGCTCGCCAGCGAGCGCGTCGACGGCCTCAACAACGGCCTGCCGAAGCCCGAGATGGGCCCGCCCAACGGCCCCTTCACGTGGGACCACCCGATGGGTGTCGCCCCGCGCACCGGTGAGGACAACCTCGCCTACTGGCTCCACGGCTGCCGCGTGTCGCTGATCATCGCCACCACGGCCACCGTCTTCGCGAGCATCCTCGGCACCGTCGTCGGGCTGCTCGCGGGCTTCCTCGGCGGCACCGTCGACAAGGTGCTCTCGTTCTTCATCGACGCGTTCCTGACGATCCCCTACCTCCTGGCCGCGCTGACCCTGGCCCCGATCATCAACGAGCGGTTCTCGCTGTCCGACAACTACTCGACGATCCAGAAGACCAGCCTGATCATCGTGTTGGCGACACTCGGCTGGATGGGCACCGCGCGCCTGATCCGCGGCGAGGTGCTCGCCCTGCGCGAGCGTGAGTTCGTCCAGGCGGCCCGCGTCATGGGGATGCCGACCAGGCGCATCCTCTTCCGCGAGCTCCTGCCCAACCTGGCCGCGCCGATCATCATCAGCGTCTCGCTCATGCTCCCGGCGTTCGTGGCCGCCGAGGCGGGCCTGGCCTACCTCGGCATCGGTGTCACCGACGGCGTCAGCTGGGGCCAGACGATCCTCAAGGGCACCAACCTCACCTTCTTCCGCGAGTACCCGCAGTACCTGTGGCAGCCGCTGCTCGGCGTCGTCGCGCTGGTGCTCGCCCTGAACCTCCTCGGCGACGCGCTCCGCGACGCCCTGGACCCGAAGACCCGTCGCTGAGCGCAGCACGAGGTCGATCGATTGTCGCCGGAGACGCCGTCCTCGGTGAGAAACACAAAGAAAGGCTGGACAGCATGAAGCGGAACAAGCCGCTTGCACTCGTTGCTGGCGCCGCTCTTCTGACGCTCGCCGCCTGTGGCGGCGGGTCGTCGGACGACGGTGGCAGCGGCAGTGGCACGGACAGGGAGTTCGGCGATCAGGAAGGAGGGACCAAGGACGCTGAGCGTCAGGGCCCCGCTCCCGACGTCGAGGGCGCGACCGCCGGTGGCACCATCACGGTCTACCTCCCCGGCGACCCGGGCCCGGACACGCTCGACCCGACCGGCGGCTGGTCCGTCACGGGCAACTCCATCCAGCAGGCGCTCACGAGCCGCTCGCTGACCCAGTACGCCCGCGACGAGGAGGGCCAGCCGGTGCTGGTCCCCGACCTCGCCACCGACCTGGGCACGCCCAACGAGGACTTCACGGAGTGGACCTTTACCATCCGTGAGGACGCCACGTGGGAGGACGGCAAGCCCGTCAC
>CAZDAO010000728.1:0-2202 GCA_964503015.1 uncultured Nocardioides sp.
GGGGCGGAACTTCAAACGCACGGTGAACTCCGAACGGGGGGCGGATGAACCGGGGCAATGCTAGGGGGTGTATTGCCCCGAGGTGCAAACCGAGCCCTCAGGCCCGATCCGGACCCGTTCGTTCGGGTACGCCGCTCGGCGTGTCGCCCGGCGTGTCGCTCGAAAACCGGGCCGGGACGGGCGCTCAGCGGCGGCGGGTCCGCTGGCGCGCGATGAGCGCGTCCTGCAGGTGTCGTACGCCGGTGTGCTGACGCCACTCGCCGTCGGACCCGAGCTCCCAGGCCGAGGTCTCCTCGTCGAGGGCGAGGTCCAGCAGGGCACCGATCTCCGCGACGACGTGCTCGTCTCGCAGCTGCACCAGCACCTCCACGCGGCGGTCGAGGTTGCGGTGCATCATGTCGGCGGAGCCGATCCACGCCGCGGGAGCGCCGTCGTTCTCGAACCAGAACACCCGGCTGTGCTCGAGGAACCGCCCCAGGATCGAGCGCACCCGGACGGTCTCCGACAGCCCCGGGACGCCGGGGCGGAGCGCGCAGATGCCGCGGATCACCATCTCGACCGGTACGCCGGCCTGGGAGGCGAGGTAGAGCGCGTCGATCACGGCCTCGTCGACCACCGAGTTCGCCTTGATCCGGATGCCCGCGCGGCGGCCCGCCTGGTGGTGGGCGACCTCCTGGTGGATCTGGGCGACCAGCCCGTCGCGGATGCTGTCGGGCGCGACGAGCAGGTGCTCGTAGGTGGTGTTGCGGCTGATCCCGGACAGGTTGTTGAAGAGCAGGGCCACGTCCTCACCGACCTCGGGGTCGGCGGTGAGCAGGCCGAGGTCCTCGTAGAGGCGGGCGGTCTTCGAGTTGTAGTTGCCGGTGCCGATGTGGACGTAGCGCTTGATGCCGTCGGGCTCGTCGCGCACCACCATCGACAGCTTGCAGTGCGTCTTGAGCCCGACCAGGCCGTAGACCACGTGGCAGCCGGCGTGCTCGAGCTTGCGCGCCCAGCGGATGTTGGCCTGCTCGTCGAAGCGCGCCTTGATCTCCACGATCACCAGCACCTGCTTGCCGGCCTGGGCGGCGTCGATGAGGGCCTCGATGATCGGGCTGTCGCCGGAGGTGCGGTAGAGCGTCTGCTTGATCGCCAGCACGTGCGGGTCGGCGGCGGCCTGCTCGAGGAAGCGCTGCACCGAGGTGGCGAACGAGTCGTAGGGGTGGTGCAGCAGCACGTCGTGGCGCGCGACCGAGTCGAAGACGTCGACGGGGGACGCCGACTCGACCTCGGCCAGGCTCGGGTGCGTCGAGGGGAGGAAGGCGGCGTACTTGAGGTCGTCGCGCGGCAGGTCGGCGATGGAGTTCAGGCCGGTGAGGTCGAGCGGGCCGGGCAGCGAGACGACCTCGTCGCGGCCCACGCCCAGCTCGGAGACGAGCAGGTCGAGCACCTTGGGGTCGATCGACTGCTCCACCTCGAGCCGGACCGGGGCGCCGAAGCGGCGCCGCAGCAGCTCCTTCTCGAGCGCCTTGAGGAGGTTCTCCGCGTCGTCCTCCTCGACCTCGAGGTCCTCGTTGCGGGTGACGCGGAAGGTGTGCGCGCCGAGCACCTCCATGCCCGGGAAGAGCTTCTTCAGGTGCTCGCCGATGACGTCCTCGATGGGGACGAAGCGCTGGTTGCCGAGCCCGACGAAGCGTCCGAACGTCGGCGGCACCTTCACCCGGGCGAAGTGCTCGGTGCCGGTCTTGGGGTGGCGCACGACGACCGCGAGGTTGAGCGAGAGGCCGGAGATGTAGGGGAAGGGGTGGGCCGGGTCGACGGCCAGCGGGGTGAGGACCGGGAAGATCCGCTCCTTGAAGAGCTTCTTGCAGACCTTCTGCTCCTCGCGGTCCAGCTCGGACCAGCGGACGATCTCGATGCCCTGCTGGCCCAGCTCGGGTTGCAGCGCGACGAACGCCTGGGCGTGCCGCTCCATCAGGTCGCGGCAGCTGGACCAGAGCTGCTCGATCTGCTCGCGCGGCATCAGGCCGCTGGCGGCGCGGACGGCGACCCCGGCGTCGATGCGCCGCTTGAGGCCGGCGACGCGGACCATGAAGAACTCGTCGAGGTTGCTGGCGAAGATCGCGAGGAAGCGGGCCCGCTCCAGCAGCGGGACCGTCGGGTCCTCCGCCAGCTCGAGCACGCGCTGGTTGAACCGCACCCAGGAGATCTCACGGTCGATGA
>CAZDAO010000729.1:0-1213 GCA_964503015.1 uncultured Nocardioides sp.
AGGTCGTGCTGGAGCTGCGCGACCTGACGGACCAGCCGCTCGACCTCCTCCACGTCGACGATCTCGCTGCCGCGGTAGCCGAAGAGCAGCGGTGAGGCCTTGATCTCGCGGACCATGTCCTGCGCGTCGTGCTCGGCCAGCGGCGGGATGCGGTAGGAGCGGTCACCCAGGAGCTCGGTCAGCGGCCCGCTGACCCCGAAGGAGATCACCGGCCCGAACAGCGGGTCCTCCATCGTGCTGATGGTCACCGGCACGCCGGGCGGGGCGTTGCGCTGCACGACGAACCCGGCGTGGTCGGGGTCGGTGATCACCTTGTTGAGCGAGGCCCACGCGTCCTTCATCTCCTCGGCGCTGTCGATGTTGCGCCACACGTGGGCGAGGTCGGGGCGGTCGCGGAGGTGGTCGGCGGTGGCCTTGAGGACCACGTCCCACCCCAGCGCCTCGCCGGCCGTGACGGCCTCGTCGAGCGACTCCACGGCGTAGGTGTCCCACAGGTCGATGCCGTAGGCGCCGAGCAGCCGGTGCTGCTCCTCGAAGTCGAGGTCGCGACCCTCGGGATGCCGCATGAGCAGCTCGTTGACGAGGTGACGGGCCTTGTCGCGCTCGGAGGACGACGGCTCGAGCGGGGCGGCCTGCGGGAACCGCAGCCACACGGCGTACTCGACGACGCGGGCCAGGGCGCGCACGGCGGCCTCGACCGCGGGGTACGACGGCACGGAGCCGCGACCGGCGCTGGACCCGGCCACGTCGGGGACCCGCAGCAGCTCCGGGACGCCCTCGGTGCCGAGGAACGTCGAGACGATCGGCTTGTCGGACTGCTCCCCCACCGCGGCGAGCACGTTGGCGACGTCCTCGCGTGCTCCCTCGACGTTGAGCGGCGGGATGAAGATCGCGACCACGGCGTCGACCTCGGGGTCGTCGATCGCCCCGTCGAGGGCGTCCTCGAAGTCCTCGGCCGTGGCCTCGGCGCCGAGCGCGACCTGCTTGTTGACGACCAGGCCCACGGAGTTCGCGGCGTCGGCGGCCAGCAGGCCGAGGGCGTCGGAGTTGCCGACGATCGCGACGCGGCGCCCGCGCGGCAGCGGCTGGTGGGCCAGCAGCTGGGCGACGTCGAACATCTCCTCGAGCGACTCGACCTGGATGATTCCGGCCTGCCGGAACATCGCGTCGACCGCCTCCGGCGGCGCGCCGATCTTGCGGACGGCGTGTCCCA
>CAZDAO010000729.1:1223-2199 GCA_964503015.1 uncultured Nocardioides sp.
TCCTGCCCGACCGCACCGCGACGATGGGCTTGCGACGGCTCACCCGGCGGCAGATCCGGGAGAACTTGCGCGGGTTGCCGATCGACTCGAGGTAGAGCAGGACGACCTCGGTCGCGTCGTCCTCCTCCCAGTACTGGAGGAGGTCGTTGCCCGACACGTCGGCGCGGTTGCCGGCGCTGACGAAGGTCGTGAGGCCGAGTCCGCGGTTCTGCACCTTCTCCAGGATCGCGGAGCCCAGGGCGCCGGACTGGCAGAAGAAGCCGGCGCGGCCACGCGGCGGCATCACCGAGGAGAGGGAGGCGTTGAGCGACACGTCGGGGTCGGTGTTGATCACGCCGAGGGCGTTGGGGCCGATCAGGCGCAGGCCGTAGGAGCGGGACAGGCCGACCAGGCGGCGCTGCCGCATCCGGCCCTCCTCCCCCGTCTCGGCGAAGCCCGAGGAGATCACGACCAGCCCGTGGACCCCCTTGGCGGCGCAGTCGAGGACGACGTCCTGCACGGCCTCGGCCGGCACGGCGACGATCGCCACGTCGACGTCGCCGGGGATCTCGGCCACCGACTTCCAGGCCGGCATGCCGCCCACCGCGTCGGCGCTCGGATTGACCACGTGGACCCGGCCGGTGAAGTCGCCCAGCACCAGGTTGCGCACCAGCAGGTGCCCGATGGTGTCCTGCCGGCGGCTGGCGCCGATGACCGCCACGGACCTCGGCGACAGGAAGCGCTCGATGGATGCGTACTCCGCACGGTGCTCGCGCTGCTCCATCACGCCGATGGCGGTGTCGGTGGGGTCGATCCGGAAGACCAGCTCCATCACGCCGTCCTCGAAGGCGCTCTTCACCTGGTAGCCGGCGTCCTTGAACGTGTGGATCATCGCCTGGTTGTCGGGGAGCACCTCCGCGACGAACTCCTCCACGCCCCGCTCGCGACCGGCCTGGGCGAGGTGCTCGAGCAGCAGCTGGGTCCAGTCGGCGATCCG
>CAZDAO010000730.1:0-2197 GCA_964503015.1 uncultured Nocardioides sp.
CTGTTCTTCCCGCGCTGGAAGCGCACGGCCGACGAGCTGTGCGTCACCGAGCTGGGGAGCGTGATCTGGGCGGTGCAGATGTCGACGGTCGAGTTCCACCCGTGGAACAGCCGGCGCCACGACACCGAGAAGCCCGACGAGTGGCGCATCGACCTCGATCCCGGGCCGGAGTGCGACTGGGCGACCGTCCAGCGGGTCGCGCACGTCGCGCACGAGGTCCTCGACGAGCTGGGCGCGGTGGGGTTCCCCAAGACCAGCGGTGGGTCGGGGCTCCACGTCTACGTCCGGATCCCGCCCGACCACGGCTTCCAGGACGTACGGCGCGGCGCGCTGGCGTTCGCCCGTGAGGTGGAGCGCCGGGCCGGGGGTGACGTGACGACCGCGTGGTGGCGCAAGGACCGCGACCCGGCGCAGTTGTTCGTCGACTACAACCAGAACGCCCGCGACCACACCATCGCGGCGGCCTACTCCGTGCGGGGCGTCCCGCAGGCCCGGGTCTCGACCCCGATCCGCTGGGACGAGGTCGACGACTGCGTGCCCGACGACTTCACGATCTTCACCGTGCCGGAGCGCTACGCCGCTCTCGGCGACCTCCATGCCGACATCGACGACCACCCGTTCGACATCGCGCCTCTGCTGGAGTGGGCCGACCGCGACGAGGCGGAGGGTGAGACGACCCCGGACCTGGGGGAGGAGGGGAACGAACAGGGGTAGGGCCGACCACGCACAGCCCGGCCACAGGTCGCCCTCAGACTCCTCTCACGGTCGCCGCCTAGGTTTGCGGGCATGCCGCCGGACCTCCCCGCCCACCTGCGCACCGACCGCGTCGCCGTCGTGCTCAACACCGCCTCCCGCAGCGGTGCCCGCGCCCTCCCGGTGGTGGAGCAGGCCCTGCGCGGCGTCGCCGACGAGGTCACCGTCAGTCCGGTGCACGGCGGCCTCGAGCTGCTCGAGGCGCTGTCCGCCGCGATGGACGGCGCGCCCGACCTGCTGGTCGCCGGGGGCGGCGACGGCACCATCGGGTGCGCCGCCGAGATGGTCGCCCACACGCCCACCCGGCTGGGAGTCCTGCCGCTGGGCACGGCCAACGACTTCGCCCGGACGCTGGGCGTCCCCACCACCCTGGTCGAGGCCGTCGACACGCTCGTCACGGGTAAGGTCGTCGACGTCGACCTCGGCCGCGTGGACGGGCGGGCCTACCTCAATGTCGCCTCGGTCGGCCTGTCGGTCTCGGTCGCCCAGCGTCTCACCCCGGGCCTGAAGCAGCGGCTCGGCCGGTTCGCCTATCCTGCGGCCACGTTGGCGGCCTACCGCTCGCACCGGCCCTTCGTCGCTCGGCTCGAGCTCGACGACGGCACCGTCCTGGAGCTGGCCGACCTGATGCAGGTCGCGGTCGGCAACGGCCGCCACTACGGCGGCGGGCTGACGGTCGCGCCGCACGCCTCGATCGACGACCACCTGCTCGACGTCTACGCCGTGGAGCAGGGTCGGCTGCGCGACCACGTCTCGGTCGCCCGCCTCCTGCGCACGGGTCACCTCGTCGAGCACGAGCGGGTCCACCACGTCAACGCCCGGCGGCTGCGCCTGGTCACCGACGAGCCGTTGCCGGTGAACCTGGACGGCGAGGTCGCGGCCACGACCCCGGCGACGTTCGAGGTCGACCGCAACGCGCTCCACGTCGTCGTACCGGCCGGGAGCCGAGCCGCCCGGCTCGACGGACCCGGCAGTCCCTAGGATCGACCCCGTGGGCATCCAGATCACGCCGAGCATCCTCAACGCCGACCTGTCGCGCCTGGCCGACGAGGTGGCCCGGATCCCCAGTGCGGACTGGGTGCACGTCGACGTGATGGACAACCACTTCGTCCCCAACCTCACCCTCGGCCTGCCGGTGATCGAGTCGCTCGCCCGGCACGCCTCGCAGCCGCTCGACGCGCACCTGATGATCGAGGACGCCGACCGGTGGGCGCCGGCGTACGCCGAGGCGGGCTGCGGGTCGGTGACCTTCCACGCCGAGGCGGCCAAGGCCCCGGTCCGGCTGGCCCGGGAGATCCGCGCGCAGGGGGCGCGGGCGTCGATGGCGCTGAAGCCGGCCACGCCCATCGGGCCCTACGAGGCCCTGCTGCCCGAGCTCGACATGGTCCTCGTCATGACGGTGGAGCCGGGGTTCGGCGGCCAGAAGTTCCTCGACCTGTGCCTG
>CAZDAO010000731.1:0-2194 GCA_964503015.1 uncultured Nocardioides sp.
TGCTCGTCGGTGCCGCGCATCATCGTGGTGAGCAGCTCGTAGCCCTGGCGCTGGTGGAAGGACTCCTCCTTGCAGACCCGGATCATCGCGCGGCCGTAGGGGCCGTAGGAGGTGCGGCACAGGGGCACCTGGTTGCAGATCGCGGCGCCGTCGACCAGCCAGCCGATCGTGCCGACGTCGGCGTAGGACAGCGTCGGGTAGTTGAAGATCGAGGAGTACTTCTGGCGCCCCGCGAGCAGCAGCTCGGTGAGCTCCAGGCGGGAGACGCCGAGGGTCTCCGCGGCGGAGTAGAGGTAGAGGCCGTGGCCGGCCTCGTCCTGCACCTTGGCCAGCAGGATCGCCTTGCGGCGCAGGCTCGGCGCACGCGTGATCCAGTTGCCCTCCGGCTGCATGCCGATGATCTCGCTGTGCGCGTGCTGGGCGATCTGCCGCACGAGGGTCTTGCGGTAGCCCTCGGGCATCCAGTCGCGCGGCTCGATCCGGTCGTTGCGCGCGATCGTCGCCTCGAAGTGGGCCTGGAGCGCCTCCTCCGACTGCGGGTCGGTCGCGGTCTCCGTGAGCGTCATGGGCAGCCTCCACCAGATTTACTGACCGATCGGTCTGGTATTAGTGTGTCACCAGTCACTCTGGCACGCAAACACCCGCGTGCCCACCGCTCGACGCCCGCCTCGCCCCCATCTCCGACCCAGCCCCGACCCAGGGAGACACCGTGACCCGACTGCTCGAGAGCTACGCCGCAGGCCGCTGGTACGCCGCCTCCGCCGAGGGCGACCCGCTCCTCGACGCCGCCACCGGCGAGGAGGTCGCGCGGATCTCCAGCGCCGGGCTCGACATCGGGGCGATGACCCACCACGCCCGCACCGTCGGCGGCCCTGCCATCCGCGAGCTGACCTTCCACGAGCGCGCTCTGCTGCTCAAGGAGCTGGCCACCCACCTGACCTCGCTGAAGGACGAGCTCTACGACGTCTCGCTGCGCACCGGCGCGACCAGGCGCGACTCGATGATCGACATCGACGGCGGCTTCGGCACGATGTTCAACTTCTCCTCCAAGGGCCGCCGCGAGCTGCCCAACGACACGGTGGTGTGCGACGGCGACCTCGAGCAGCTCGGGCGCACGGGCGTCTTCCTCGGCCAGCACGTCTACACCTCACGCCCCGGGGTCGCGGTCCAGATCAACGCCTTCAACTTCCCCGTCTGGGGCATGCTCGAGAAGCTCGCGCCGGCCTTCATCGCCGGGCTCCCCACGATCGTCAAGCCGGCCAGCCAGACGGCGTACCTCACCGAGCTGGTGGTTCGGCACATCGTCGAGTCGGGGATCCTGCCCGAGGGGTCGCTCCAGCTGCTGTCCGGGTCGGCGGGCGACCTGCTCGACCACCTCGACGTCCAGGACTCCGTCGCCTTCACCGGCTCCGCGCACACGGCCGGGATCCTGCGCCAGCACCCGTCGGTGCTCCACGGCGGCGTCGCGCTGCAGGTCGAGGCCGACTCGCTGAACTGCTCCGTGCTCGGGCCCGACGTGACCTCCGCCGACCCCGAGTGGGACCTCTTCGTCAAGGGCGTCGTGACCGAGATGACCGCCAAGGCCGGCCAGAAGTGCACCGCGATCCGCCGCGTCATCGTCCCGGCCGCAGTCGCCGACGAGATGACCGACGCGATCGCTGCGAAGCTGGGGACCGTCACGGTCGGCGACCCCGGAGACGAGTCGGTCCGGATGGGGCCGCTGGCCTCCCTCGGCCAGCGCGAGGAGGTCCGCAAGGCCGTCGAGGCGCTGCGCTCCTCGGCCGACGTGGTCCTCGGCGACCCGACCGCGACGACGGGCTTCGCCGGCGACGGCGAGCGGGGCGCCTTCATGCAGCCGGTGCTGCTCCGGGCCCGCGCGGGAGCAGTGGAGCCGCACGACGTCGAGCCCTTCGGCCCGGTGTCGACCGTGATGTCGTACGACACCCTCGACGAGGCCGTCACGCTGGCTGCGCGCGGCAAGGGCTCGCTCGCCGGCTCGGTCGTGACCCACGACCCCGACGTGGCCCGCACCCTCGTGCTGGGCCTCGCGCCGTGGCACGGCCGCATCCTCGTGCTCGACCGCGACGACGCGCCGGAGAGCACCGGGCACGGCTCGCCCCTGCCGATGCTGGTGCACGGCGGTCCCGGCCGCGCCGGCGGCGGCGAGGAGCTCGGCGGCGTGCGTGGTGTCCTG
>CAZDAO010000732.1:0-2192 GCA_964503015.1 uncultured Nocardioides sp.
TCGTCTTGCCCACCCCGGGCTCGTCGGCGAGCAGGAACAGCCGCCCGCCCGCCTCGGCGCGCGCCGCGATGGCATCGGCCGCCTCGAACTGGATCCGCCGTGGCTCGAGCGCGTCGGTCGGCTCGGGGTTGGGGGTGGGCTCGTCCGGGTTGAGGGTGTTCTCAATGAACCGGCCCAGCGTGTGCGGCCCCGGGGCGTACGGCTTGAGGTGCTCTGGCAGCTTCTTGCCGACATGGAGATGGGTCTTGACCGCGGGGTGCCATGACGCGCCCTCGACCTGGGTGCCGTACGGCACGTCCAGCACCCACACCCGCTCGCCCGGCCCGGTGGTAGGCAGCGGCCTTGGCTGCTTCGCGCTCCTTCGGCGCGGGGGCGCGCTCCGGCGACGAGTGCTGGATCGTCGGGAGCTGGCCACCTCCGGACGTTATCCGGGCCGGACCTACGAACTGCGCCGCCTCGCCCGCGCTCCAGCCGGCGGTGTTGGCAGCCCGAACGCGGCGATATGACGCATGTTGGGCAACCCCCCGCCGCCGGTCGGGGAGGGTCTTGGGCCCGGTGAGTTTCGGCAGGTATGTGCGCAACTTGTTGCTGCCAGGACTGATTGAGCGCAGAGTTGAGTCCCCGCAGGCGCGTTTCGAGTGAGGAGCATCGTCATGGCTGCCCCCCGTCGCAGGACAGTCGATACCGCCACGCTTCACCTAACGGACGGCACGGCCGTGAAGGTGACTATCGGAGAATCTGACGACGAGCGCGCCCCGCTCATTCGAATCTCCGTTGACGGTCGCAAGCCCCGCGTGGTCGGCCTCTGGACGGGAAGTGGCGCCTCTGAGTCGCACGTGGAAGTCGAGATCTGAACTCCAGACAGGACCTGTGCAGTCGACTAGTCGAGCCAGTTGGCCGGGACATGCCAGTCGCAGCTCTGGCACTGGGTTGACCGGTCCCCGACAGCCGCGTAAGGACGCAGTCACCCTCGGCCGACCGGAGCCAATGACCGGAGCTGATAGGCAGTGCTTGAGGGATCGCAGCGCTGCCGCGCCGTGTCGAGGCGGGCCGGGGCGCAAGCGCTTGACGACGCGCTGAGCGATCGAGGACCCTGAAAGAACGCAGACTTCCGGGGGGACGCCATGACTGTCCTGAGTCTTACGGACACAAAGACGTGGGTTGACATCATCAGCACATCCGTCACGACCGTCGCCGTCCTTGTGGGTGCCGTGTGGGCTTACTTCAAGTTCGCGAAAGGACGCACCTTCCGGCCGCGGGTGCGAATTGACCTTGCCGCGCAATGGCGAACAATCGCGAACGCGCCAGTGCTACACGTTCGCGTCACCCTGAAGAACATGGGCGCATCGCAGATCACAATCGTTCAATCCGGGACTGGTCTGCGTCTCGCCTTGCCCGCTCCGGCAGTTCAACATACCCGGCAAGTGCAGTGGTCTGAACCCCAGGAGACCTTCGAAGTCTTCAAGGACCATGCCTGGCTGGAACCGAGCGAAACGATCACCGACGAGCAGTTGGTCGACATCGGCCAGAAGGCGGAATTGATGCGCCTTCAATGTCGCATCGTTCTCAACCGTCGAGCGCCGTTCAAGAACATTGCCGTGATGAAGGAATGCGTCGTGCCAATCGACGCGACGTTGGACGGCGACGCAGGAGCGGAGGAGGAGAACAAACCGTAGGAGGAGATCACCGATGGGAACAGAGAACACAGAACAGAGCAAGGAAGACCCGGACACCACCAGTGTCTGGGACGCAGGCAAGCCGTCCAACCAGAAGAAGGACGACGAAGACGAACGCAAGAGATGGGATGAAGGGAAGGCAGGCCCTCCCAAGCCACCTGGCAAGTAACGGCCCCGGAGAAGCGGGACGCCTTCAACGCCCTCAAGCCGGCAAGCAAAGGCTGGCGTGCGGCCCGAGAGGAACTTTAAGAGCCTCCGGGCCGCTCGCGCTCGCCAGTCGTTCTTTCACGTTGGGGCACAGCAAGCAGCACGACGACAACGAGACGGCCCGTTCGGAACGCGCCGCGCGCTGTCGGTGTCAATTGACGCAGGCGCAACTGGCGTCGCTCGCTCTGGGAGCCCGCGACTGGGGTCGACAATGTTCCCTACCGCAGGGGAACCCTCCTTGCATCACCGTTGAGGAACTGCTCGACGATCCCAAGGGATGGGGGTGTCCGCCAGTGCCGCTGTCGGTGC
>CAZDAO010000733.1:0-2163 GCA_964503015.1 uncultured Nocardioides sp.
GTGCCGAGGTTCCCGGAGGTCGGGCACGGTGGGCAGCCGGCCGGCCTGGTTGCGCCGGGCTGGGTGCCGGGGGGTGCGTTCGTGTCGGGCCCGGCACCGTTCATGGCCATGCGTGTGAACAACGCGGGGTGATCGGAGTGGACGGCGGCCTGGCTGATCTCCCAGGTCTCGGTGACTTCCACGGGGGCGGCGTAGAAGTTGTAGATGACGCCCGAGTCCTTGGTGTACCGGTAGCCGGTCGCCGCCATTCGTGGCGCGGCCGCGTTCGGTCCGTCGTTGGGGTGGGAGTTCATGTCGCCGCCCACCCGCACCGGCCCGTACGGGGCCAGGACGCCGACCAGGTTGATCAGGTAGTCCATGCCGAGGCCGTACTGTTCGGCGCGGCTCATCGACGGGTTCCCCCACTGGCGG
Organism: uncultured Nocardioides sp.; assembly: GCA_964503015.1. GTDB lineage: Bacteria > Actinomycetota > Actinomycetes > Propionibacteriales > Nocardioidaceae > Nocardioides. The sequence goes on from CAZDAO010000733.1 coordinate 412, forward strand.
GGGAACCGATAAACGTTCGTCATGTGGTGGACCGCGATGACCGAGACGACCGCACCGTCGGACCGCTGGAAGATGCCCCAGGCGGCGAACCGGTCCCACAGCTTGTTCGTGCCCTTGAACACGGTGTGGTCGTCGTCGACGATCTTGACGCGGCCACCGTCGAGCATCGTCCAGGTGTCCGAGCGCCACATGATCGCGCTCCCGATGGCCTGCCCAGCATCATTTGCGTCCGCCGGCTGCTCCTCGCGGTAGGCGTCGTAGCCGGGCGCGGCGGAACGCATCTGCGACAGCGGCACGTCCTCGACCTCGTTGAGCGTGATGAAGTCCGGCGACGGGCCGGCGAGGGCGCGGACACCGGGGTTGAAGCCGCCGCGGGTCTTGATGTTGGCGTTCGCGACCAAGACCTGACCGCGGACCGGCCCACCGGGCGTGGCCGTGATGCTGGCGGGCATCACACCCAGACCAGCGCTAGCTCCTGGTCGACCGGACTCTGAGCCGGCCAGCTGGGCGGTGGTGTAGACGAACGGGTGGTCGGTGTAGTTGTGCGCCTTGTCGTTGGTGCTCCGGTCGACCACGGTGCCGGAGAAGGTGACGGCAGGGCTGCCCATGATCCAGTCGATCTGCTGGTCGCTGGGGTTGGCGCTCGACCAGCCCGGACCGGCCACCGACAGGAACAGGCGCTTGAACCGAGCCTTGTCGTTCATGTCGCCGACGAGGAACAGCGGCGTGCTCGGCTCGACGGCTTGCAGCTTCCCCAACGCCTCGGCCTCGGCGCGGACGGCGGCATCGCGCATCGCCTCCGAGCCGCCGACCGCATCGGCGGGGTTGTGGGTGTTGAGCACCCAGATCGACCCGAGTCCTGAAGTGGAGGTGAACCGCACCAGAGGGACCTGGATCATCGGGCCGCCGTACCTGATCGAGACGTAGCGGACCTCGTCGACGTTCCAGGCCGAGGGCTGATAGGCGATCGCGTCCGCGGGGGATGAGTGCCCTCGGCGCTTGCCCGCCACGATCTTCCACGCCCCGTCAGTGGCCTCGAGAAAGGCCTCAGCCTGTGGCGGCTCGAACTCCTGGAACCCGATGATCGAGGCCCCTTGGGCGCCGATCTTGGTCACCATGTTCGGCACACGCTCGCCGTAGGGTCGCTCGCCGGGGTGGGGGTTCTTCTTGTAGTGCGAAGCGCCGCGCCAGTTCAGCGTGCCGATCCCGAAGGACCCGCCCGTGCTTGAGTTGGTCGTGGTGGCGCATGCCGCGCGGACCGCCTCGATGTTCGCGCTCCCCATGCCCAGCATGAGCAGCATCAGTGGAGCGATCAGCACCAGCGGCAGGCCGAGGAGGATGCCCTTCTTCACGACTACCGCCTCTTCACACAGACGCCGAGCGGCTGCAAGTTCGACGCGAAACCGTCAGAAATCCGGCGAACATTCAGGTCACCGGGTCGATCGCGTCGTTGGTGTATGTGAGCCGCCTTTCGAGAGGCGTGAGCAGCGTCTGCACCTTGTACCGCTGGTCGCCGACCATACACAGGGCGCGGCCCTTCTCCTGCATCGCCCAGTTCGTGATCACGGACTGCTGCATCTCCGAGAGCCCCATCAGACGGCCGAGCTCGTCGGCGACCGACTCGTCCTGACCCATCAAGATCCGCACGTCGGAGAGGTTGAGCAGGTCCTTGGCGATCTGAGCGGCCTGGCTGCCCTCGTCGCCGGCCGAGAGCGGGTCGGAGGGCTTGTGGTAGGTCACCAGCTGGATGTC
>CAZDAO010000734.1:0-2152 GCA_964503015.1 uncultured Nocardioides sp.
TCCGACGTGGCCGGGAAACGCCTCTCGACGAAGGCGACGAGCTTGTTCTCCTCGAACTCGTCGTCCTCGTCCTCACCGCCCTCCTTGGCGAGCTTGAAGGCCGTGTAGACCAGGAAGAGGCCGAAGAGGTAGAAGACCCAGCTGAAGTTGCTGATCGCGGCCGCGCCGACGGCGATGAAGATCGCTCGCATGACCAGCGCCATCACGATGCCGATCATCAGGGCGTACTGCTGGAGCTCCTTGGGCACGGCGAACTTCGCCATGATGATGATGAAGATGAAGAGGTTGTCGATCGACAGGGAGTACTCCACGAGCCAGCCGGAGAAGAACTCCAGGCCGTGCTGGTGGTCCCAGGTCAGCCACACGCCGATGCCGAAGACGATGGCCAGGCCGACGTAGATCGAGAGGTAGGTCGCGCACTCCTTCATGCTCGGCTCGTGCGGCCGGCGGCCGACGATGACGAGGTCGAAGGTGAAGATGACGACGGTCACCGCGAAGGTGGCGATCCAGACCCAGGTGGGGACGTCCACGCTGATGGCTCCTAGGGGATGAAGGTGGGTTTCGGCGTCCGCGCAGCGCGCGTCCACCGGAGGTCTCTTCCGCTCACCTAGATGGGCGAACCAGTGGCACCGGGAGCCGCTCGCGCGACGCCGTGATGACGGCACCACCGTCGGGGAATACTCCCCTCCAGCCGGGCCAGTCTGTCACGCCCCGAGGGAGGGGCGCGAAACGGGCCTCAGCGTCCGCCGAATGGGACGCCCAGCTCGGCGAGACGCGCCTCGCCGCCGTCGAGGGCGGTGAGCACCCAGGCCCCCTGAGGGGTGACGGTGAAGGTGTGCTCGAAGTGCGCCGACAGCGAGCCGTCGACCGTGGCGACGGTCCACTCGTCCTCGAGCAGCTCGGTGTGCTTGCTGCCGAGGGTGACCATCGGCTCCACGGCCAGGGCGAGGCCCTCGACGATGGACGGCCCGCGCCCGCGGCGACCGTAGTTGGGCACGTTGGGGGCCATGTGCATCTCGGTGCCGATGCCGTGCCCGGTGTAGTCCTCGAGGATGCCGTAGCGACCCTGGGAGCGGACGTAGGTCTCGATCGCGTGGCTGATGTCGGTGACCCGCCCGCCGAGGCGCGCCGCCGCCATGCCGCGCCACAGCGACTCCTCGGTGACCCGCAGGAGCTCGCGCACGTCGTCGCCGACGTCGCCGACGGGCACCGTGATCGCGGCGTCGCCGTGCCAGCCCTCGACGATCGCGCCACAGTCGATCGAGATCACGTCACCCTCGGCGAGCGTGCGGGGCCCCGGGATGCCGTGGACCACCTCGTCGTTGACCGAGGCGCAGATCGTCGCCGGGAACGGCGGGTGGCTGTAGCCCTTGAACGACGGGATGCCGCCGTGGTCGCGGATGTGGGTCTCCGCGAGCGTGTCGAGGTCGAGCGTGGTCACGCCCGGTCGGGTCGCCTCGCGGAGCAGCTCGAGGGTCTCCCCCACCAGCCGGCCCGCGACCCGCATCAGGTCGATCTGCTCGGGCGTCTTGATCTCGAGCCCGCGGTCGCGGAACGCCATGGCCTGTCCTCCGGCGCTGGTCAGCTCTGCGCGACGTCGTCGAGGGCGGCGAAGATCCGCTTGGTGACCTCGTCGACCTCGCCCATGCCGTCGACCTCGACGAGGATCCCGCGCGCGCGGTAGACGTCGATGAGCGGGGCGGTCTGCTCGGTGTAGACCTCCTGGCGGCGCCGGATGACGTCCTCGGTGTCGTCGGCGCGACCGTCGGTCAGCGCGCGGTGGAGCAGCCGCTGGACGAGCTCCTCGGCGTCGACCGTGAGCACGACGACCGCGTCGAGGCGGTGCCCGGTGAACTCGATCATCCCGTCGAGCTCCTCGACCTGCGCGAGGGTCCGCGGGTAGCCGTCGAGCAGGAAGCCGGGGGCGGCGTCGGCCTCGTCGATGCGGTTGCGCACCATCCGGTTGGTGACCTCGTCGGGGACGTACTCGCCGGCGTCCATGTAGCGCTTGGCCTCGACCCCGAGCGGCGTGCCCTGGGAGACGTTGGCGCGGAAGATGTCACCCGTCGAGATCGCCGGGATGCCGAAGTGGTCGGCGACGAACCTGGCCTGGGTGCCCTTGCCCGCTCCCGGCGGGCCCATGAGGATGAGT
>CAZDAO010000735.1:0-2139 GCA_964503015.1 uncultured Nocardioides sp.
GTCCGGTGGCCGGCAAGACCGGCACCGCCACCAACGACGACGGCGGGGTGTCCTCGTCGTGGTTCGTCGGCACCACCCCCCAGGTCTCCACGGCGGTCATGTACGTGCGGGGTCGCGGCCGCGAGTCGCTCGACGAGGTGCGTCCCGACGGCGCCGACCTGTGGCTGCCCACCAGCTCCGACGGTCGCTCGGGCTACTTCGGCGGCAACTACCCCGCGAAGACCTGGACCTCGATCATGCAGCGCGTGATGGAGGGCATGGAGGTCGAGGAGTTCCCGGAGCCGGCGTACGTCGATGGCGACGCGCCCGAGGACGGCCACGAGTACACCCCGCCCCCGCCCCCGCCGCCGAAGCCGAGCAAGCCGACCAAGACGGCGACCGGCGGCATCCCGACCGAGACGCCGTCCGAGACGCCCACGGAGACCCCGACCGAGACTCCGACGGAGACCCCGACGGAGACGCCCACCCCGACCCCGACGCCCACGCCGACGCCCACGCCGACGCCGACCCCGACGCCGACCCCGACGCTGCCGACGGAGAGCCCGACGACCCCGGCACCCCGGTTCGAGCCACGGCACCGCGTCCTCGACGTCCGACCCTGAGCGCTGCGGTGGACCACTCCGCGGCTGCCCGGGAGCCGGTCGAGGCGCCCACCCGCACCGACCCGGTGGCGGCCGCGCTCTCCGAGGTGGTCGGTGGACCGGCCGGCGAGCACGCCGCCGGGCACCCGTGGTGGGACGCGCGACGGGTGCTCCTCGGTGCCACCTCGGTGGTCCTGGCCGCGGGGATGCTGAGCAAGGGCGCGTGCGTGCCCTCCGGCTGGCGCGGGGAGAACCAGCCTTACGCCCAGCTGTGCTGGTCGGGCCTGGCCGGCACCCCAGCCGACTCGACCGTCCCGCCCCGCGTGACCACCTGGCTGGAGACGCTGGCCGGCCTGTTCCCCGGATCGGGGACGGTGTCGACCACCGCCGGCCTGGCGGTGCTGCTCGCGGCGCTCGCCCTGCTCGCCACCGCCCTGCTGGTCCGCGTCGACCCACGCCGTCCCTGGGCGGCGGCCGGCTGGGCGCTGTCGCCGGTCCTGCTCGTGCACGGGCTCTCGTGGGAGCTGGTCGCCGCCGTCGGGGTCGCGGTGCTGCTCTGGGGCTGGACGACCGGCCGCCCCTGGGTGGCGGGCGTCGGCGCAGGTGTCGGCGCGGCGTTCGCGCTCCCGGTGGCGGTGGCGTTCCTCGGTGTGGTGGCCGTCGGTGGCCGGCTCCGGGCGCGGGTGGACGCCCTCGTCGCGGCAGCGGCGGCGTACGTCGTGGTGACGCTTCCCGGTCGCGGGCACGTCCAGGACCCCGACGTCGGTTCGACGTGGCTCTTCCTCCAGCAGGTCGGGGCGCCCGCCTCGCGGGCCTTCCGGGTGACGGGCTCGCTGGTGGTGCTGCTCGTGGCGGCCGGTGCGGCGGTCTGGCTGGTGCGCCGGGCGGGTCGCCCGACGGTGACCTCGTGTGCCCGGGCCGGGCTGCTGATGGTGGTCGGCGCCCTGCTCGTGTCGCCGACGGCCCCTCCGGAGCTGGCGCTCCTCGCCCTGCCGCTGGCGGCGATCGCGGTGCGACGGTGGCGCGACCTGCTGGTCTGGCAGGGCTGCCAGCTGGTCAGCTCGGCGATCACCGGGTGGTGGATCGGCGACGCGCTGCTGCCCACGGTCACCGACGACGCCCGGGCCTACTGGCTGGCGATCCTGCTGCGCGTCGTCGGCCTGGTGTGGCTGGCCGTGGCGGTGCTCCGCGACGCGTCAGTCGATGACGACGCGGTCGACGTCGGTCGCGGTGAACCGGACCCGGACGTCGACCTCCTCGCCGACCCGGGGCACGCGCGCGCCTGAGGGCACGAACAGCATCGAGGCCTGCATGTGCGGCGGCTCGGCGAAGAGCCGCTGCTTGCCGTCGATGGAGAACGGCGAGCGGACGAAGCCGACCGCGTCGAGCCCGCCGCGCGCCAGGGTCGCGGCGCGCGCCTTGAGCGACTGGTCGCCGGTCGGCGCCTCGAGGCCGATCCCGTGCGCGGTGCCGCCGCTGACGATGACGATGTGGCCGTGCTTGGGAGCGCTGCGCCCGCGGTAGCCGAAGGTGTCGCCGCGGTCGACCTCGTGCACGT
>CAZDAO010000736.1:0-2138 GCA_964503015.1 uncultured Nocardioides sp.
CCGGCTTCGAGAACGTCCCGGCGGTCCTCGCCGCGGCCGCCGCGCTCCAGGCCGTGGTGGCCGAGCGCGAGGAGGTCAACGCGCGCCAGCACGCCCTCGTGGACGTCGTACGCCGCCGGGTGGCCGCGGAGGTCCCCGACGTCGAGGTCGTGGGCGACCCCGACCGGCGACTCCCCCACCTGGTGACCTTCTCCTGCCTCTACGTCGACGGTGAGGCGCTCGTGACCGAGCTCGACCGCCGCGGTTTCGGCATCGCCAGCGGTTCGGCCTGCACGGCCTCGACGCTCACGCCCAGCCATGTCCTGGAGGCGATGGGCGTGCTCACCCACGGCAACGTGCGACTGTCCCTCCAGCGCGACACGACGCGCGCGGACGTGGACGCCTTCTGCGACGTGCTGCCCGGGCTGGTGGGCGAGATCCGGGCGCGGGTGGGCCTGTGAGCCCCGGCGAGCCGTACGACGTCGCGCTCGAGCTGGACTGCCGCGACGTGCCCTGCCCGATGCCGGTCATCGAGCTCGCGCGCCACCTGGCCGACGTCGAGGTGGGCCGGCTGCTGGCCGTCGTCGCGCGCGACCCTGCGGCAGCGGTCGACGTGCCCGCCTGGTGCCGGATGAAGGGCCAGGACTACGTCGGCGCCGACACCGCCGGAGACGGGGCGCCGCGCTACGTCGTGCGGCGCCTCGGCTGATCGCTCAGGGCCGGATCGTCTTGAGGTGCGGCTCGAGGTCGGCGACGGCGTCGGCGCCGTAGGTCTCCTCGCAGCGGGCGAGGAACGCGCCGCGCGAGATCTCGTACTCCTGGGTGCCGACCTGCTCGACGACGTAGACGGCGAGGAGGCAGCCGAGCTGGGCGGCGCGGACGTGGTCGAGTCCCCAGCTCAGGGCGGCGAGGAACCCGGCGCGGAACGCGTCGCCGACACCGGTCGGCTCGACCTTCTCGATCTCGGGGACGGCCGGCACGACGACCGACTCCTCCCCCGCGCGGTCGATGCGCACGCCGGCAGGGCCGAGGGTGACCACCCACGTGCCGACGCGGGAGAGGACCTCCTCCGCGCTCCAGCCGGTCTTCTGGGTGATGAGGCTTGCCTCGTACTCGTTGGAGAAGAGGATCTCGGCTCCGTCGATGAGCGGGCGGATCAGGTCGCCGTCGCCGAAGGCGAGCTGCTGGGAGGGGTCGGCGAGGAAGCGGTAGCCGCGCTGGCGGCACTCGTCGGTGTGGCGCAGCATGCCCTGCGGGTCGTCGGGGCCGATGATGACGTAGTCGGGCTGCCCGACCCGGTCGACGATCGGCTTGAGCTCGATCTCGCGCGACTCGCTCATCGCGCCGGCGTAGAAGCTCGCGATCTGGGCGTGCGCGCTGTCGTTGGTGCACACGAAGCGGGCGGTGTGCTTGGTCTCGGAGACGTGCACGGAGTCGCAGTCGACGTTGTGGCGCTCGAGCCAGGAGCGGTACTCGGCGAAGTCCTCCCCCACCGCACCGACGAGCACCGGGCGCAGGCCCAGGTTGCCCAGCCCGAAGCAGATGTTCGCGGCGCATCCACCGCGCCGCACCTCGAGCTCCTCGACCAGGAACGACACCGACAGCTTGTCGAGCTGGTCCACGACCAGGCTGTCGGCGAACCTGCCCGGGAAGGACATCAGGTGGTCGGTCGCGATGGATCCGGCAACAAGGAGGGACACGACGCGGAACACTACCTTCCGGTACGGCTCGGGATACCCCGCAGTAGCCAATAACGTCGTCGACATGACGACTTCCAACGGCGGCGCCACCCGCCCCGCGCACCTGGTCCACGACGAGCTCGGCACCCCCGCGGAGCTGGCCGCCGACTGTCGCGAGACCGGCCGCAACCTGCGCCTCGAGGCCCACCTCGAGCGTGCGGCGCGGGCCGCCGTCGCCACCCCGCCCAGCATCCGCTTCGAGGACTACCCGGCTGAGGTCGGCAAGCGCGACATCCGGATCTCCGAGGCTGCCGCCCGGCTCGCCGGCGCGCTGCACCTGCACCTGGACTGACCGGGGCCGCGAGACGACGAAGGGGCCCCCGCCGTCGGCGGGGGCCCCTTCGTGCGCCAGGTCAGTGGAAGCTGTCGCCGCAGGCGCAGGAGCCGGTGGCGTTCGGGTTGTCGATGGTGAAGCCCTGC
>CAZDAO010000737.1:0-2134 GCA_964503015.1 uncultured Nocardioides sp.
CGGGCGCTACGTGGCCAAGGAGTACGCCTGACCCTGGGTGGGGGAGTGGGTCGGGCAGGGGCACCCCGCCCAGAATGGGCGCTTCCAGAGAGCTAGGACGTGTGGCGATCCGGTCCTCCTGGCAGCCGCATCGCCACACGTCCGGAGTGGCGTACGACGATGTGGTCGGCGGCGCGGCCGCCCGCGTCACAGCGCCGCTCTGGCCGCGAGCTCTGACGGTTGGATTCCGAGTTCCTGCTACCCGAGGTGTGCCCAGCGAGCGATGCGCCCGTTCCTTGCTGTGACAAACTCCAGGACGCTGTCCAGATGTCGGCGGTAGGCAGCTGAGTTGCTCGGCAACGCCTCGTTCGTGAACGACCAGGCTTTCTCGGTGGAGCCGTCGAACCACTTGATGCCGTTGCCTGCGGTCAGGTCTTGAAGGTGGAAGAACTCGACGTAGGTAGCGAACCCCGCTTGCCCTACTCCGAAGAGCCGGAAGAAGGCGGCGTCCGTTGCGAGTACCTCTCCGAGTGGGTTCGGATATATGTCGAGGTAGTGGCGGCGGATGCATTCCAAGGTGAGATCGAATCGGTCCTTGATCGCAGGGTCCCAGCCACGTTGCTGATTCAGAGATCGTGAGTGCCGGGGGAAGACGATGAAGCCGCCGATGGTGTAGAAGGCGCGCATGTAGGTCTCTTGGTCCTGAGGACTCAGAGCGGCCCACAGCGCCGGGATGTATCTCTCGTGCAGTGACGCGATGGTGTCGCTAGAGACGCGGAACGACCCCAGCGCAGAGTCGTGCGTCAGGCAGGTCGTCCCTGGCTCCGCCGTCCATTCGATCCGTTTGCCATCCGGGAGGTCCTTGCTCCACAACGTGGCGTGCCAGTTCTGCAGCAGGCTGCTGTCACTGTCCGCGTCCGTGCGGAACTCGGGGTCGTCGTAGAAGCAGAAGTGAATGTCGATGGCCTGCACTTTGTGACCGTACCGACCAGTGAGTGTCGGTGGTCGTCACTAGCGTCAAGAACTCCCGAAGTAGCCAGCAGCAAGCTCGGCGAGACGCCGGTCGGTCATCACGACCGACGCAAGGCTCAAGAAAGCACAACCGCATGTCCGATACAGAACCTAGCCATCCCCCCGATCGGCCCCGACCGCATCGCACCGTCGCCTTGCAGACGTGCGTCGAAGCCGCAGGTGGACCGTGGCAGGCCGTCGAACGGCAGTTCAACCGTGGCCTGCTGACGGACACGGACGCCATAGCCGAGATCCGTCGTGCTCTCAGCGAATCCCTACCGCTCCTCGAAGAACCTGAACCAGCGGTACTCCAATGCCTGCGCATCGCCGATCGAATGGCGGAGAGCTCGCCCCAAGCGCGGCAGGCAACCAACGCCTTCCGCCGCTGGTCGGACCTCCACTTCCCGCGAACCGACGAAACGCTCGACTACCTCGCGATGGACGACCGGCGGCTCGTCTACCTGGACCAGCCCGACGTCCACACGACCTGGCTGCGCAGTCGCTCGAGGTCTGCTCCGCTGGGCCTGTCAATGGCCAACCGGATGTCCTTGCTTGACCTCGCACTCGAGTTCGGCATCCCCGCCGCCGTCGGCGACGCGCTGCGCTGGCGGTCCGGAATCCGCGGCGGGATCGCTGCTCCCGGGCTGGTCGAGCCCGGTCTGACCGAATGGGCGGTGCGGGCACTCTTTGTCCTTCTCCACCGCCGCGGAACTAGAGCTACCGCCCTTGCCGAGCTCCTCACCGCACTGCGTGACCCGTTGCTCGCCCCCATTGTGGCCAGGCTCGCGACGAACACTATGCTCACCGGGAACACCGCCCGCGAGCACGTTGCCGAGGGCGTCGAGGCACTCCGTCATGTTCTCGTCAGCTCGCGGGACCGATGGACCGCGGACGAGATGTACGCGGCCGAGGCCGCCGCAGACTGGCTCACCGATCGAATCGCGGCTACCACCTTCCTGACGGACCCTTGACCTACCCGCGTCATTACGCCGCGATTGCCCCTGCGCCGGCCGAGCCGGAGTGGGGGCGGCGCCCAGACCCCCGTCCGCCGTCAACCAACTCCCTGCTGCGGACCTGAGGATCATTTGTCGCGAACTCAAGCGGTTGATGCAACTCGATCGTGAGTGAGAGGTTGCGGCGCATG
>CAZDAO010000738.1:0-2133 GCA_964503015.1 uncultured Nocardioides sp.
CCGCGCCGGCGTCGAGCTGTCCCGGGAGCTCGGCTTCCAGCTCATCTCGAGCCAGCCGCAGTACTCCATGCTCTGGCGGGTCATCGAGGACGAGGTCGTCCCGGCGTCCCGGGAGCTGGGCGTCTCCCAGATCGTGTGGAGCCCGATCGCCCAGGGCGTGCTCACCGGCAAGTACAAGCCCGGCGCCGAGCCGCCGGCCGGCTCGCGCGCGACCGACGCCAAGGGTGGCGCCGACATGATCTCGCGGTGGATGAAGGACGACGTGCTCACCGCGGTGCAGGACCTCGAGCCGATCGCGGCCGACTGCGGCCTGACCATGGCCCAGCTGGCCGTGGCCTGGGTGCTGCAGAACGACAACGTCGCCGCCGCGCTCGTCGGCGCCTCGCGCCCCGAGCAGGTCCACGACAACGTCAAGGCGGCCGGTGTGAAGCTCGACGACGACGTGATGAAGCGCATCGACGACGCCATCGGCTCGGTCGTCGTCCGCGACCCGAAGCTCACGCAGGTCCCCGAGGGCCGCGCGGTCTGAGCCCGCCGCACGTGCGGCGGATGTGGCCCCTCGATCGCCGGTCTGAGGGTCACGACCGCCGCACGTGTGCACACGTACGTGTCCGAGGCCTCGCCTCGGGAGTCGTTCCGCGGGCGACTTCCCTGAACGTGTGTGGGTCAGGTCGCGGTGACGGACCGGACGACCCGGTAGCGGACGAAGGCCGGGACCGCGAGGGCGGCGAGGACGGTGAGGACCACGACCAGTACGCCGCCACCTGCCGCGGCGACGGCGGCACCGGTCGCCGCCGCGGTCACGCCGTGGGCGACGTCGGCGACGCGGGGGCCGCCGGCGACCACCACGATGAAGATCCCCTGGAGGCGTCCGCGCACCGAGTCGTCGGCCGCGGCCTGCAGCATCGACATCCGGAAGGCGGCCGAGGCCATGTCGGCGGCGCCGCCGATCGCGAGCATCAGCACGGCGACGCCGAGCATGAGCCCGGGGGCGTAGGAGGCGAGCATCGCCGCGACGCCGAAACCGACCATCGCCAGCCCCCAGACCACGATCGCGACGACGACCGCGAGTCCCTGCCGCTCGACCCGGGACACCCACCCGGAGACCACGCCGCCGACGACGGCGCCGAGCGGGATGGCGGCGAAGAGCAGTGCGAACGCCAGCCCGCCCTCGCTGGGCCCGCCGAAGTCCAGGTGCGCCATCTCGGGGAACAGCGCCCGCGGCATGCCGAAGACCATCGCGATGAGGTCGACGACGAACGACATCATCAGCACCGGCTGGGTGCGCAGGTAGCGGAAGCCGTCGAGGACCGCCCGCAGTCCGGGCGTCACCGTGGCCCCGACCACGGGGAGTGCCGGTAGCCCGACGACCGCGAAGAGGGTCGCGAACAGGGTGATCGTGTCGACGAGGTAGAGCCAGGAGAAGCCGATCAGCGGGATCAGCGCCCCGCCCACCAGCGGTCCGGCGATGCCGCCGGCCTGCATGACCGTCATGTTGAGCGAGTTCGCGGCGGGCAGCAGCTCGGCGGGCAGGAGGCGCGGCAGCAGGGCCGAGCGCGTCGGCTGGTTGACCGCGAAGAACGCCTGCTGCACCGCGAAGAGCCCGAGCAGCAGCCACACGTCCTCCGCGCCCAGAGCCGCCTGCAGCCAGAAGCCGGCGCTGGTGAGGATCAGTCCGACGGTGGTGATCATCAGCAGCGTGCGCCGGTCGAAGACGTCGGCGAGCGCGCCGCCCCAGAGCCCGAAGACGACCAGCGGCACGAGGCCGAAGACGCCGGTGAGCCCGACGTACGCCGACGAGCCGGTGATGGCGTAGATCTGTGCGGGCACCGCGACGACGGTCAGCTGGGCGCCGATGACCGTGACGATGTTGGCCAGCCACAGGCGCTTGAAGTGTGGGTTGGCGAGGGGGCGGGTGTCCGCCAGCAGTCGCCTGTCCACCAGCGCAGGCTAGGCGACCGGTCGCTCGCGCCGGTCGCCGGTCTCAGTCGTCGTCGGGCCGGAAGAGCTCGCCCACCAGCGCCACCACGTCGGCGATCGAGTCGACGACGCGCGTGGGGCGGTAGGGGAAGTTCTCGACCTCGTGCAGCGCGGTGGCTCCGGTGGCGACGAGGATCGTGCGCAGGCCGGCCT
>CAZDAO010000739.1:0-2126 GCA_964503015.1 uncultured Nocardioides sp.
GAGCGCGTACTCCAGGCACTCGTCACGGACATCACAGGTGAGGCAGACCTTCTTCGCCTCGCGGGTGGAGCCGCCCTTCTCGGGGAAGAACGCCTCGGGGTCCGTCTGCGCGCACAGCGCGCGCTCCTGCCAACCGAACTCCTCGCCCTCGGGCTCGAGGAGAAACAGTTCTGCTCTCATGGCTCTACGCCCCTTTTCGACCCTGGCCCAGTGACTGCGGCCCCTTGTTCAGAACTGAACGACACTGTGGGAATTACATGCCTGTCGTACCGTGAAGTCAAGCCCGGATCTGCTATGGGGTGCGATATCGCCGTTCTGCTTCGGGCAGGCTGTTCCTATGTCATCATCCGCGGCGATGTCCCCCGCACGTGAGCCCCTCCCGGCCGGCGACCTCCCGACCCTGCGACGCGTCACCGTCCTGTCCGGAGGAGTCGGCGGTGCCCGCTTCCTCCAAGGACTCCTCCACGGCCTGCGGACCGGCCTCGTGCCCGGGGGCTCGGCCGACACCGAGGTCACCGTCGTCGCCAACACCGCCGACGACTGGTGGGTCCACGGGCTCAAGGTGTGCCCCGACCTCGACACCGTCATGTACACCCTCGGCGACGGCATCGACGTCGAGCGCGGGTGGGGCCGGCGCGAGGAGACGTGGAGCGCGAGGACCGAGCTCGAGGCGTACGGCGTGGAGCCGACGTGGTTCGGCCTGGGCGACCGGGACATCGCCACCCACCTGGTGCGCACGCAGATGCTCGAGGCCGGCTTCCCGCTGTCGCAGGTCACCGAGGCGCTGTGCCGCCGGTGGCAGCCTGGCGTGCGCCTCCTGCCGATGAGCGACGACCGCGTCGAGACGCACATCGCGATCGCCGACCCCGACAGCCCGAGCGGCCGGAGGGTGGTGCACTTCCAGGAGTACTGGGTGCGCCTGCGCGCCGAGGTCCCGGCCGAGTCGGTGCTCGTCGTCGGCCAGGAGGCCGCCACCCCGGCGCCGGGGGTGCTCGAGGCGATCGCCGACGCCGACCTGGTCGTGCTGCCGCCGTCCAACCCCGTCGTCTCGGTCGGGACGATCCTCGGGGTTCCCGGGATCCGCGACGCGGTGCGTACGACGTCCGCACTCGTCGTCGGGCTCTCCCCCATCGTGGGCGGCACGCACGTGCGCGGGATGGCGGCACAGGTCCTGGCGAGCATCGGCGTGGAGGTCAGCGCGGCCGCGGTCGGCATGCACTACGGCCCCCGGTCCGCCGGCGGCGTGCTCGACGGGTGGCTCGTGGACGAGCGCGACGCCGACCAGGTGCCCCGGCTGACGGACGCGGGCCTGCGCGCGCGGGCGGTGCCACTGATGATGACCGACCACGACGCGACCGCCCGCATGGCGGCCGCCGCGGTGTCCCTGGTCGCGACCGGCACGTCGTGAGCGGGCGGATCGAGGTCTGGGCCCCCGACGGCCTGCCCGAGGTCGCCGCCGGCGACGACCTCGCCGGCCTGGTGCTCGCCGCGGTCGGGACCGAGCTCGCGGACGGTGACGTGCTGTGCGTGACCAGCAAGGTCGTCAGCAAGGCCGAGGGGCGCACCCGTGCGGGCGACCGGGAGGCGGCGATCGACGAGGAGACGGAGCGACTGGTGGCCCGGCGCGGCGCCACCCGCATCGTGCGCCACCGGCTCGGCCTGACCATGGCCGCCGCCGGCGTGGACGCCTCCAACGTGGCGGCCGGGTCCGTCGTGCTGCTCCCCCTCGACCCCGACCGGAGCGCACGCGACCTCCGTCGTGAGGTCGCCGCGCGCGCCGGGACCAACGTCGCCGTGGTGGTCACCGACACCGCAGGTCGTGCCTGGCGACAGGGGCAGACCGACATCGCGATCGGTGCCGCCGGCCTCGTGGTGGCCGAGGACCACGCCGGACGCACCGACGGCTACGGCAACCACCTGGCGGTCACGCTGCCCGCCGTCGCCGACGAGATCGCCGGCGCCGCCGAGCTGGCCCAGGGCAAGCTCGCCGGGCGCCCGGTCGCGGTGGTCCGCGGTCGCGCCGACCTGGTGCTGCCGCCCGGTGCGGACGGACCCGGAGCCGTCGCGCTCGTGCGGCCCGAGGGCGGCGACCTGTTCGGCTACGGCGCGCGGGAGGCCGTCGTACG
>CAZDAO010000740.1:0-2123 GCA_964503015.1 uncultured Nocardioides sp.
TAGAGCTCGGTGATGCGGCCGAAGCCCTCGGTCAGCAGTCCACGGACGTCCATGCGTCCCAAGGTAACCGGGGCTCCGGGCCGCACCACGTCCGTCCGGGTGGGGCTGCCGTCAGGACAGGGCTGGTTCGCCCTCCTGGTCGGCAGGCTCCGCGACGCCGGGGCGGGCCAGCGAGAGCGCTGCGTCGGCGAAGCGGGCGGGCGCCCCGGCGGGGTCGAGGCGGCGCGACACCGCCCGCGCCTGCTCGGCCATGCCCATCGCCTGGCGCACCGCGTCGCGCAGCCGCTCGGGCGTGAGGCGCGACGGCTTCAGCGACACACCCGCCCCGGCCTCCGTCACGCGCCGGGCGATCTCGGGCTGGTCCCGGCCGAAGGGCACCACGACGGTCGGCACCCCCGCCGACGCGGCCTTGCCGACGATCCCCATCCCGCCGTGGCACACGACCGCGGCCGCCTGCGGCAGCACGTGGCCGTGCGGCACGAAGCGCTCGACGCGGACGTTCCCCGAGGTGGTCACCTCGGCCTGCTCGTAGGCGTCGGCGAGGGTGACCAGGACCCGGACGGGCTCGTCGCGCAGCGCCCCGACCGCGACCCGGGCGAGCTGCTCGTCGCCCTGGTAGTCGGTCGAGCAGGTGACCAGGACCCACGGGTCGCCGGGCTCGTGGAGGTACGCCGGCAGCTCGGCGGGCGGCTCCCACGGCTGGCTGCCAACCAGGTGGATGTTGTCGGGCAGGTCGACCCGGGCGTACTCCAACGGCTGGGAGGTCAGCGCGAGGATGGTGTTGGGCGGGCGCCAGTTCTCCAGCGGCGACGTCAGCTCGTGCAGGCCGAGCTCGCGCCGCAGCTCGTTGAGCCCCGGCAGCATCGCCTTGGCGAACATCCGCTCCACGACGCGCCACATCACGGCGTCGCGCACCGCGCCGAGCGGGCCGCGCGCCGGCTTCATCCCGATCCCGTAGGCCGGGACCCCCTTCCCCGGGACGGGGACGACGGTCGGCATGAGCACCGCGCGCGGCAGGTCGAGGCGCTCGGCCTGGAGCTGGGCGCCGTACGCGTTCACGTCGACGAGGACGACGTCGGGGCGAAACGACTCGACCGCGTCGAGGAAGTCGGGTCCGTCGTGCCGGCCCCGAGCGATCAGGTCGACCTGCCCGGCGTGCAGCCGGTCGGCGTCGGACTCGGCCTGGTAGTCGGTGATCGGCACCGCGACGACCTCGGGTGCCACGGGCGAGGCGTCGATGCCCACCTCGTGGAGGACCGGGACGAGGCTCGGCAGCGCCCGGACGTGAACGTCGTGGCCTCGACGCTGCAGCTCGAGCAGTCCCGGCACCAGGGGCAGGGTGTGGCCAACGGCTGGTGAGACGTAGGCGAGGAAGCGGGTCATGGGTGGACTCCTGGGTCGACTGGCGTTTTCGCTAGTGTCTCGTTATATTGATTTGTGTCAAGCACAAATCGAAGGGTGGTCCAGACGTGGTGCGTCGCTACGAGATGACCGGCCGCGCGGCCGCGATGCAGCGCACGCGCGAGGCGATCCTCGACGCCGCGGTCGAGCTCTTCACGCCCTCATGGTTCGACGAGGTCACCCTCGCCGATGTCGCCCGGGCAGCGGGCGTCTCGCAGCAGACGGTGGTCAACCACTTCGGCAACAAGATCGGGCTCTACCTCGCCGGCGTCTCCGAGCGCTTCGCCCCGGTCGTCGCCGAGCTGCGCGCGCAGGCCGTCCCCGGAGACGTCCCCTCGATCGTCGAGACGGTGCTCACCGACTACGAGACCTCCGGCGACGCGACGTTCCGCATCGTCAGCCTCGCCGAGCGCGTGCCCGAGCTGGGGCAGGTCGTCGAGGGGGGTCGGGCCGCGCACCGCGCATGGGTCGAGCACGTGTTCAGCCCACAGCTCCGGGGGCTGCGGGGCAAGAGGCGCGAGCGCACCATCGTGCTGCTCGCCACCGCGCTCGACGTGCTCACCTGGAAGGCGCTGCGCCGCGACCAGCGCCTCGAGCGCGCCGCGACCAGCGAGCACCTGCGCCTCCTGGTGGCGGGCGTGCTCGCGAGCGCGCGCGCCTGACCTACTCCACCGGCGTCGCCGAGCGCACCTGCGGCGCGCTCGAGTGCTCGTCCTTCATGC
>CAZDAO010000741.1:0-2118 GCA_964503015.1 uncultured Nocardioides sp.
CCCCGACAAGTACTGGCCGCCGGTCGCCCGGATCGACCAGGCCTACGGTGACCGCAACCTGGTCTGTGCCTGCCCGCCACCGGAGGCGTTCGCCCAGGACTGACCCACCACCGCAGGCGAGGCCCTAGGGTCGGCGGGGTGAGTGACCAGCGTCAGCGCCTGCTCGACGTCGCGCAGGCCGAGGGCCGGCTGACGTCGGTCGTCGGCGCCGTCTTCGACCGGTACGGCGCGGTGTGGGCCGGCGGAGCCGGGCAGGCGCCCGGCCTCGACGGCCAGTACCGCATCGGGTCGATCACCAAGACCCTCACCGCGGTGCTCGTCATGCAGGCGCGCGACGAGGGGCTGCTCGAGCTGTCCGACCCGCTGTCGGCGCACCTCGGGGACGTGGGCTACGGGGAGGTGGCCGTGCGCGACGCGCTCGCCCACACCTCCGGGATGCAGAGCGAGCCGCGCGGCCCGTGGTGGGAGCGCAGCCGCGGCGGCGACTTCGCCACCCTTGCCGCGAGCAACGACGGGACGGGTCGCGTGGCCGGTCCGGGGGAGTGGTTCCACTACTCCAACCTCGGCTACGGACTGCTCGGCGAGGTGGTCGCCCGCCGGTTCGGTGCTCCGTGGCGGCGGCTGGTCGCCGAGCGGCTGCTCGGACCGCTCGGGATGCGGGCGACGTCGTACCTCCCGAGGCCGGGGGCGCAGCCGGGCTGGAGCGTCGACCACTTCACCGGGATCCGCGTCCACGAGCCGCTCACCGACACCGGGGCGATGGCCCCGGCCGGGCAGCTGTGGTCCACGCTGGGCGACCTCGTCACGTGGGGGCAGGTGCTGGCCGGGGGACGACCGGACGTGCTGGCCGCCGCGACCCTCGCGGAGATGCAGCAGCCCGTGACACCGGACTACGGCCTCGGCCTGATGCTCGGGCTGCACCCCGGCGGGCGGCTGGTCGGGCACAACGGCTCGATGCCGGGCTTCCTCGCGGCACTCCACGTCGACCCGGGAAGCGGCATCGGCGCCGTGGTGCTCGCCAACGCCACCACGGGCATCGACCCGCGCGACCTCGCCGTCTCGCTGATCGAGGGCGACCCCGACGCCGACGACGACCGGCCCCCGCCCTGGCGGCCGACGGTGGCGCTCCCGGCGGAGGTGCACGGGGTCCCGGGGCTGTGGTTCTGGGGCAACACGGCCTACGACGTGCGCTGGCACAACGACGGGCTCGAGCTGCGGGCCATGGCGCGCGGCGGTGTGGTGACCGACCGGTTCGAGGTCGTCGACGGGTCCCTCGTCGGCGTGCTCGGCTACCACCGCGGCGAGCGGCTCGACGTCGTACGCCGTCCGGACGGGTCGATCCGCAACCTGGAGTGCGCGACGTTCGTCTACACCCGGACGCCGTACGACCCCGGCGTCGACATCCCGGGCGGCCACCCGCGCTAGGGTCTGCCCACGCCAACGTCTCGGGGGAGATCACATGCACGACGCACCAGCCCGCGCTGCCATCGTGGTGGCCGTCCTGCTGGCCTTCTGCGCCACGCTGCTGACCGGCGGCACCGCGAGCGCCGCGGAGCGACGCCAGGACGGCCTGACGGGCTACGCCTTCGACGCGCGCTGCGCGCCGACGCAGGAGCAGATGGACGCGTGGCTGACCTCCTCGCCGTTCTGGGGCGTCGGGATCTACATCGGCGGGTCCATGGCGTCGTGCCGCCCGAGCGCCACCGACCCCGGCCAGCCGCACCTGGACGCGACGTGGGTCGCCCGGCAGCGGGCCGCCGGGTGGCGCGTGCTGCCGATCTGGGTCGGACCGCAGGCGGCGTGCCAGACGTCCTACGGCGACCTGATCGACCCGAACCCGGCGGGCGAGTACGCCGCCGCCGACGCGCGCGGTCGTGCGGAGGCCGCCGCAGCCGTGATCCGGGCCCGCGAGCTGGGGCTCCCCACGGGGACGACCCTCTGGTACGACCTCGAGGGCGGGTTCGACGTCGCCGACGAGGACTGCCGGCGCTCCGCCCTCCGCTTCCTCAGCGGCTGGACCTCGGCGCTGCACGCGCTCGGCCACCGCTCCGGCGTCTACTCGAGCGTGTCGGCCGGCATCCACGCGCTCGACAACGCCGACAACCTGTCCCCGGGCTC
>CAZDAO010000742.1:0-2102 GCA_964503015.1 uncultured Nocardioides sp.
CACCGGCAAGGGCTCCGTCGTCGGCGAGCGCCTGGTCGACCACCCGGGTGTCCGCAAGGTCGTCTTCACCGGTTCGACCGAGACCGGCACCCGCGTGATGGCGCGGGCGGCCGCGCAGGTCAAGCAGGTGACCCTCGAGCTGGGCGGCAAGAGCGCGAACATCGTCTTCGCCGACAGCGACCTCGAGCAGGCCGCCGCCACGGCGCCGTACGGCGTCTTCGACAACGCGGGCCAGGACTGCTGCGCGCGCAGCCGGATCCTCGTCCAGCGCAGCGTGCTCGACCGGTTCATGGAGCTGCTGGAACCGGCGGTGGCCGGCGTCCGGGTCGGCGACCCGCGCGACCGCGAGACCGAGATGGGTCCGCTGGTCTCCCGCTCGCACTGGGAGAAGGTGGCCTCCTACGTCCCCGACGACGCGCCCGTGGCGTTCCGTGGGCAGGCGCCGGAGGGTCCGGGCTTCTGGTTCCCGCCGACGGTGCTGACGCCGTCTCGCGAGGACCGTACGGCGCGCGAGGAGATCTTCGGCCCGGTGGTGGCGGTGCTGCCCTTCGAGGACGAGGCCGACGCGATCGCGCTGGCCAACGACTCGGCGTACGGCCTCTCGGGCTCGATCTGGACCCGAGACGTCTCGCGCGTCATCCGCGTGAGCCGCGCGGTCGAGGCCGGCAACCTGTCGGTGAACTCGCACTCCTCGGTCCGCTACTCCACCCCGTTCGGCGGGTTCAAGCAGTCGGGGGTCGGGCGCGAGCTCGGGCCCGACGCGCCGCTGTCCTTCACCGAGACCAAGAACGTCTTCATCGCCATCGAGCCCGCCCCGGATCACGTCGAGGAGTCCTCATGACCGTCACACCCGTCGACCTCTCCCAGCGGCTGCGCGACCGGGTCGCCGTGGTCACCGGCGGCGCCTCCGGCATTGGCCTCGCGTCGGCGCGACGCCTCGCGGCTGAGGGCGCCCGCGTCGTCGTCGCCGACCTGGACCCGGAGACCGGGCAGGCCGCGGCCGAGGAGGTCGGTGGCACGTTCGTGGCCGTCGATGTCTCCGACCGGGAGCAGGTCGACGCGCTCTTCGACTCCGTCGCCTCGTCGCACGGCTCGGTCGACGTCGCCTTCAACAACGCCGGCATCTCCCCGCCGGAGGACGACCTGATCGAGTCGACCGACCTCGACGCGTGGGACCGTGTGCAGCTGGTCAACCTCACCTCGGTCTACCTCTGCTGCCGCGCGGCGCTGCGGCACATGGCTCCGCGGCAGCGCGGCTCGATCATCAACACCGCGTCGTTCGTGGCGGTGATGGGCTCGGCGACGTCGCAGATCTCCTACACCGCCTCCAAGGGCGGCGTGCTCGCGATGTCGCGCGAGCTCGGGGTGCAGTACGCCCGCCAGGGCATCCGGGTCAACGCGCTGTGCCCCGGGCCGGTCAACACCCCGCTGCTGCAGGAGCTGTTCGCCAAGGACCCAAAGCGGGCGGCACGCCGGCTCGTCCACGTGCCGGTCGGCCGGTTCGCCGAGCCGGAGGAGCTCGCGGCCGCGGTCGCGTTCCTCGCGAGCGACGACGCGTCGTTCATCACCGCCACGAGCTTCCTCGTCGACGGCGGGATCCACGCGGCGTACGTCACTCCCCTGTAGGCGGCTGTCGTGACCGAGTCCCGTCTCGCGGAGGAGACGTTCTTCCGCCCCGTGCGGCCGGGCAACGCCTTCGAGGACACCGTGCAGCGGCTGCTGCAGACGATCCGCCTCGGCGTCGTCGCGCCCGGCGACTCCCTGCCGTCGGAGCGCGAGCTGGCCGTGCGGCTCGGCGTCAGCCGCGACACGGTGCGCGACGCGCTGCGCTCGCTGGGCGAGGCGGGGTACGTCGTCGCGCGCCGCGGCCGCTACGGAGGCACCTTCGTCGCCGACGAGCTGCCGCGCACCGAGCCACAGGACTCCCCCGCTCTCGACGCCGCCGATCTCGAGGAGGTGCTGGCGCTGCGCGAGGTGCTCGAGGTCGGGGCGGCTCGGCTTGCCGCGTCCCGCACCCTGCCGGCTCCCGAGCGCGACCTGCTGTGGCGCGCCCTGGAGGAGGTCACCGGCGCCGATCCGGCCGACTACCGCCGGCTGGACTC